>JBILCO010000225.1:0-4013 GCA_044353075.1 Burkholderiaceae bacterium | reverse complement strand
GGCTGAATTGGCGCTGATTGAAATCTCGCTCGACGATGGCAGGCGGGTACGGCTGGATCAAATCGCTGATGTTTACGACACCGTCGCCGAGCCACGCGCCATCGCTACCCAAGATGGCAAATTGGTGGTTGGCTTCGAAGTTTCGCGCACCAAGGGCTACGGTGAATTGATGGTGGCGCAAGGTATTCGCGAGGTGGTGAATACGCTGCAGGCAGATAATCCTAATCTGCGTATTGCGGAGGTCATCGATAACGCGCAACCGGTTGAAGAGAACTACCAAGGCTCGATGATTTTGTTGTACGAAGGCGCGCTGTTGGCGGTGCTGGTGGTGCTCTGGTTTTTGCGTGATTGGCGTGCGACTTTGGTGGCGGCATCAGCATTGCCGCTGTCGGTGATCCCGACTTTTCTGGCAATGTCATGGTTCGGCTACACCATCAATACCGTGACCTTGCTTTCATTAGCGCTGGTGGTCGGTGTGCTGGTGGATGACGCAATTGTCGAGATCGAGAATATTGCGCGACATCTGCAAATGGGTAAGACACCCATGCAAGCCGCACTCGAAGCTGCAGATGAGATCGGCATGGCGGTGATTGCAACCACGTTTACCTTGGTCGCGGTGTTTCTGCCAACCGCATTCATGGGTGGTGTGCCGGGCTTGTTCTTCAAACAGTTTGGTTGGACTGCCGCCGTGGCCGTGTTGTCGTCCTTGGTGGTGGCGCGCTTATTGACGCCAATGATGTCGGCCTACTTGCTCAAGCCAGCGAAGCATGTGGAGCGGAAAGATGGCTGGCTGATGCGCAGCTACCTGCATATCATGCGTTGGTGCCTGCGTTATCGTTGGGTGACGGCGATTGCCTCGGCGTTATTTTTTGTGGCTTCGTTGTCGCTGGTGCCTTTGCTGCCGACTGGCTTCATACCTCCAGCGGATCGCGGACAAACGCAGATCACGGTCGAGCTGCCGCCGGGTAGTACCTTGGCAGAGACCACTGCTACGGCCGAACAGGCAAGACTCGCCGCGATGAAAGTCAAAGGTGTCGAGAGTATCTTCAGCTCGATCGGTGGTGGTTCCAGTGGCGACGCATTCGTACCAGGCGCTGCGGCCGAAGCGCGACGCGCTGTGCTGACGCTGAACGTGATTCACCGCGATAAGCGCAATGAGTCGTTACAGGATCTGGAGGATCAGTTACGCGCCAAGCTGGATGACATTGCAGGTGCGCGCTTCACCGTAGGTCCGCCGGATACTGGCGTCAAGATGCAGCTGGTCTTGAAAAGCGATGATCCGGTGGCGCTCGCGACCGCGGCACGTGGAGTCGAGCGCGAGTTACGAACGCTGAATGGTATTGGTAATGTCAACTCAAGCGCATCGCTGGTTCGACCCGAGATCATCGTTCGACCCGATGCCGCGCGCGCTGCTGACCTTGGTGTGACCACGGCGAGCATTGCCGAGACGGTGCGTGTTGCTACGACAGGTGACTATGACGTCAACCTGCCGAAGTTGAATCTATCAGAACGTCAGGTGCCGATTCGCGTCAAGTTGCCCAATGATGTGCGCGCTGATCTCGCAGCGATTGAGCGCCTATCGGTACCGGGACGACAGGGTCCGGTGATGTTGGGTACGGTCGCCAGTGTGAGCATGGATAGCGGCCCAGCACAAATCGACAGGCTGAACCGCAGCCGCAATGTCACCTTGGAGGTGGAGTTGGGCAATCGCTCGTTGGGTGAGTTGAATGAAGAAGCGCGTGCACTTCCCAGCATGAAAAATCTGCCGCCCTCGGTCACGATTGCCGAGCTAGGTGATGCGCAAGAAATGCAGGCGCTGTTCGAGAGCTTCGGCATCGCCATGCTGATTGGTGTGCTCTGCATCTATGGGGTGCTGGTGCTGCTATTCCACGACTTCATGCAGCCGCTGACAATTCTCGCCGCGCTGCCGCTGTCGATAGGTGGTGCTTTCGTTGGTCTGCTGGTCACTCACAAGGCATTGTCAATGCCATCCATGATCGGGTTGATCATGCTGATGGGTATCGTGACCAAGAACTCCATTCTGCTGGTTGATTATGTGATTCTCGCGCGCGGCGCGGGCATGTCGAGGTTCGACGCACTGGTAGATGCTTGCCACAAGCGTAGCCGCCCGATTCTGATGACCACGATTGCGATGGGGGCGGGCATGATGCCGTTAGCGCTTGGCTTCGGGGCTGATCCGAGTTTCCGCTCGCCTATGGCGGTCACGGTAATCGGTGGCTTGATTACCTCCACCTTGTTATCCCTGCTGGTAGTACCTGCTGTTTATACCTTCGTCGATGACGCGCAAAGTCTTTTGCGGCGATTCAGCCAAACCATTCGGCGTAAGGCGGATTAAGCGAGAGCATATCCCGTATGGAGATAGAAATCTTCGATTTGCTGAGTACGATTCAATAAGTCGCCCGTCCACCACTCAGATCAAACACGGCGGCCGTGGTGAACGAGCATTCTTCCGTGCAAAGCCAGGTCACCATTGCAGCGATTTCATCGGGCGTGCCAAAACGTCCCAGCGGAATTTTGCTCAGCATGAAGGCAATGTGTTCGGGCGACATCTGGTCAAAGATCGCTGTCTTCACCGCAGCGGGTGTGACACAGTTCACGCGTATGCCGGTATCAGCCAGTTCTTTGCCGAGTGATTTGGTCATGCCGATCACGGCGGCTTTGCTGGTGCTGTAGGCGCTGGCATTCGGATTGCCTTCTTTGCCCGCCACGGAAGCAATGTTCACGATGCGGCCGTAGTTTCGTTCACGCATACCGGGCACGATTTCCCGGCAGCACAGAAAGGTGCCGTTGATGTTTACCGCCATCACCTGATCCCATGCATCGACCGGATACTCCCAGAGCTTGTTATTGGGGCCGGTGATGCCAGCGGAGTTGACCAGAATATCAACCGGGGCAATGGTGGTCGTGTCGCGCGTGGCCTGTGCGACTGATGCAGGCAAGGCGACGTCCACTGTCACGGCACTCACCCGTCGGCCCGCATCCGTTGCTGCCTGAGATGCTGCAGCGGGCCCCTGAAGATTTTGTACCGCTTCGCTCAAACCCATGGCGTCACGATCCCAGAGCGTGACGCGTGCGCCCGAAGCGAGCATGCGGCGGGCGATCGCAAAGCCCAGGCCGGTTGCGCCGCCCGTGATGACCGCATGGCGCCCCTGAAGATCAAGCTGATTCATCACGGCCTCACGACATCGATTTTGCCCAGCCACAGGGGCTTTTGGCGGTAATCCGGCCCCAGCGCGCTGGCATCGCGTTGTACCGCATCGCTCACCAGACTGAAACGGTCGGGCACCAGACTGCCGGTTTTCACCATCTCATGCAGCAAATGGTAAGAGAACAGGCGATGGCCGCGGCCACGGAGTGCATTGGCGAAATCCGAAGGGCCGCCGGCAGCCAGCACCGTCAGGCGCGTGTCCTGCGGCGGTGACACGCCATCACGCGAAACAGGGATCACCGGCGCGACATCTTTGTAAATGAGCTTGTTGCCCTCGGAGCGACCCGAGAAGCAGGTGTCCAGAACCACGACGATTTGCTGTGCATTGCTGCGCAAAAGAGTCTGATAGAACTCGTTGAGTCTGAACGAAGGATCATCCAGGCTGCCATCCGAGGCATCCTGAGGGATTAGCACCGTGTGTTTGCCATCACGTGTCGGCGCTGCATGGCCCGAGTAATAAACAATCAGCCGGTCCTTGCTGGTCAGACGTCCTACCATGCTGCGCAGGCGCGTCATCATGCGCACGCCGGTTGCTTCATCATTGATCAGGCTGACCATGCGGTCCGGCAGGATGCCAAACTGCTTGCTCAGCAATGCAGCAAAGGTGCTGGCCGAGCGATCGGCAAATGTCACGCGCGGTAGTTCATCGTAGTCGGCAATGCCGATGACGACGGCATAGGTATTTCCAGTGGCGCGCGCTGGTGCAACTTTTGCGATCACATCGGCCAGATCATCTTTGAACTCGCCCTGATCCATGGTTTTAAGTCGCGTCTCAAGTTGACGA
>JBILCO010000022.1:0-13668 GCA_044353075.1 Burkholderiaceae bacterium | reverse complement strand
GAAAGTTCATGCTGGGTCCGTGCTCTAACGGTAACATCTCGCTCATGGTTGCTCTGGCCCGGCGCAATGAGTTTCCATGGGACGCTATTCTCGGCGCTGAGATCGCTGGAGATTACAAGCCCAAGCCTCGCGTATATCTTGCCGCTGCAGAGGCGCTTGGCATCGAGCCCCATGAGTGCATGATGGTGGCAGCACACAGCAATGACCTTGACGCAGCAGCCAAGGTGGGTCTGCGCACCGGTTTCGTGGCACAGCCAGATGAGTTCGGACCAAACACGGGCGAGGCAACACCAACCCTCAAGGTTGATATAGCGGCCTCCTCCTTCCAGGAGTTTGCTTCGCGCATGGTGCCGTGACCTGGGTAAGCTTGCTTAAACGCTTACTGGAACCAAAGCCCAAGCCCCGCAGCGGTCACGTCATTTTTTTCGGCATTGGCATTCTGTCGGGCGGCAAAGTCTTTGTTCGCAACCTGAGTTGGTACTTTCAATTTGCAACATGGGACGGACCTCCTTTTTCAAAAACTGTAAAGCATGTGTCCGAAATGAAATGTCAACGATGTGTTGGCAAGCTCGTAGGGTCCGTTCCGGACACATCCGCAATAGAGTGCAACATCACGTTTTCCCCTTGCTGTTCTGCGGCGAGGCCGCCTGAGTTGAGTAGACTTTCTGATTTGATTAGCATCTTGAAAGGTGCTTTTATAAGTGCTATTGTGAGCACCATAACAATGATACATAAGAGGTAACGATGGCACATACAATTTTGTCGAACGTTTCTGCGAGTGTTACGGAATTGAAAAAGAATCCTATGGATACGGTAGCGGCTGGCGAAGGATTCCCTGTCGCTATCTTGAACCGGAATGAGCCTGTCTTTTATTGCGTGCCTGCGAAAGCCTATGAGGCGCTGATGGAGCGGCTGGAGGATCTGGAGCTCAATGCCATTACCGAATCTCGAAAAGGACAAAAAATAATTCGAGTTTCTATCGATGACCTATAAACTAGATTTTTATGAGCAAGCGTATAAAGAGTGGAAAAAGCTTGATAAAAGCATCAAGGAGCAATTCAAGCAAAAGCTCGTTGAACGATTGAATTCGCCGAAGGTTCCTTCAGCCAAGCTCAGAAATAGCAAGGATCGTTACAAAATCAAACTCAAAGGTGTCGGGTACAGACTGGTTTATGAGGTTAACGACAATGCCGTCGTAGTCCTAGTTGTGGCTGTCGGTAAGCGCGATAAAAATGACGTGTACTTGAGAGCGGCTCTTCGGTTTGATTAGTGCTTCCCTAGTCGCTGAACAGCGCCGAAGCTAATTCGTCCGGGTACTTTTGGATAGTGCGAAGCGTTTGTTGCAGGTTGTGTTGGCCATGTTGCGGTCGACATCGGGCTTTGCCGTATCAAAGCATTCGATCGTGGAAACTGAAATCCCCTGCAAGTATCGCCTGAACACTATCTGTTCAAGCGATATCTGCAGGGGATTAAATTCAAATCTCACTGCGCCGGGCCGACAGGCGGCCCTGTGATTAATTCGTGCTGTTGCTGTTAGACATTGCAAGGCGCTTGTCGCAGGCGGTATTGGCCACGTTACGGTCGATGTCGAGTTTCGGTGTGTAGAAGCTCAGGTCGTCGTACGAAGGGCTGGCCATTGGGCCTGCTGGCACGTTTTCTGATTTCAGTATCGAGAAACTCGCCAAGGCCACGGATTTGTTTGAGCAGTTCACGACATAATCAATCTGCTGAACGCCGCTGGCCCCCATATCAAAGAACTTGCGCACTTTGGACATCCCGCGATTACTTTCCATCGAGATGACGGTCCAGCTGTTATTGGACGCTGCGAGCGTGATGACCGGCTCATTGTCAGAGATTGTGGCCTGCTCGTCGCTGGCATTGGCCAGAACGGTGCTTGAAGCGATTAGGGCGGTGAGTGCGAAGATCTGACGAAACATGGTTGACTCCTTTAAGATTTGCAAATGTGATGTTTTATTTGATGAGCGGATACTAGCACGCAAGTCTATTTTGCACATATAAAGTTTAAGTAAATCAGTAACAAATCAAAACAATCATGAAAATACTGATATTTATATAAACATAATATAAACAATTAATTTAAGTCTTATTAGGGACCGATGGTCCGGCCATGGCGAGCGCGTGTGGCACTGGAAGATGGGGGATTTCAACCGGGGTCGGCCACAGGAAGGGTGATTCCAGCGGAGTCAATCCGCGTCAATGAAGCCGTCACTCCGTGGCTAGCGGGAGAGATTTCAGCGGCGAGGGGTGCAGCCGGGTTTGACGAGCAACTCAGGCTTTTGTGAGGTGCAAGACGAAGCAGGCGCCCTGACCCGCACGGTTCTCCAGGGAGATCGATCCCCGATGGCGCTGTTCAATAATGTGCCGGCAAAGCCACAACCCGAACCCCATGCCGGAGGATTTCTGGCTTTTGAATAACTCGAAAATGTGATCCTGATACGCCGCAGGTACTCCCGGCCCATTGTCCGAGATCCGAATCACCGCCGAACCGCCTTCCTCGGCCAGTTCGATGAGAATATTTTTATTGCCTGAATCAATAGGCTCCAGCGCATGAATCGCATTGTTAACAATGTTCACCATGACTTGCTGAAATTCGGAAAAGTTAAGCAGGCAGAAGATGGCGCTTTGTTTTGAAGAAATATCGAGCCGGATATCTTTCTTTTTAGTATGAGGCTCCAGAATCGGACGCAGTCGTTCAATAACGTGTACGAGATTCTCTTCTCTCAGTTCAGCATGGTTATTGGTGAAGATGTCTTTCAGGGTGAGCAGGAGCGTCGAGGCCCGCATGTTTTCACGGGTAATGGTACCGGCGATTTTGCGGAGCTCACTGGTGTCGAGGGGTTTCTCAAGCTGTCTGACTAAAATACTCGTGTTAAGCATGCTGGCTGACAACGGCTGGCTTAATTCATGGGCCAACGCAGCGGATAGTGCGCCCACTGATGCAGCACGGTTCGCCATGACCAGTGAGGCAATCATTGATTCTCGCTCGGTCAGGAGACTCTCGATCACATTTTTTTCCTTACTTATTTTTAACTCATTGATGACCAATTTTTGATACAAATAGCCGCCGATGAAAACATAGATAATCACGTGCAAGGTCATCGCTATCCAGAATACGACATTGGATTCCGAATGATTTTCGGCGACATGCGCTATGTTTGCGGCAGGATTCAGATTGGCAAAAACGACGGTCAGTCCGCTGAAAATGATTTGAAGCAGAATCACGATAAAAACGGATTTCAGCGCAACATTTTTTTCAGTGCGCATTTTTTTTGCCAGCTCGGTGAGCTCCCAGAGCGAAATCAGGATACTTGCGGATCCGATCAGCATCGCACGCAAATGAAAATTATGGCCAACCTGGCGTAACAGCTCGCAAACTATACCGACGATCAAAACGGTGACGGTCACGCCGATGATCAATCCTGGTGAGACCGTTGAACGCCAGGATCGGAAGAGCAGGCCAAGCGACGCGGCTGAGGCAATAAACAGAAAGCTGGCCAGTGAGGCGAAGGCGGGCGTCAGCAGCGGTACCAGGGACCACACCAGAAAAGCAGAAGTTTTCAGGGCAACTGACAGCAACCAGAAAATTTTGGTCTGCGATTCTGCGCGTTCTGAATAAATGCCTGCAGTACTCA
This sequence comes from Burkholderiaceae bacterium, assembly GCA_044353075.1. Taxonomy (GTDB): domain Bacteria; phylum Pseudomonadota; class Gammaproteobacteria; order Burkholderiales; family Burkholderiaceae_D; genus Pernthalerella. The sequence goes on along the minus strand of JBILCO010000022.1, from coordinate 10,015 downwards.
GGAAAAGGCTGGCGAGTATCAGTGCGTTCAGCGCCAAGAATAGCTGATTCAGCGTTTGCATTTGAATAGTCGGGCTGTGATTTGCTGTGGATTAGCGATGCGCTGAATAAATCCACGTTTTGTGGTGTGCCAGTGTCAGTGTGTGATACGGGGTCTCGGTGAATCAATGGGGTAGCGCTATTTTTTAAGCCGACAAATTGTCCGGTGTTATTTAATCAGCGCTTCCGCAATGAAATGTCCAGATAATCCGTGTTGCGGAGATCAGCAAGTGCAGAGGGGTCAACAAGGTTGCAGTTGTTCGAATTGAGACAGGTTCTTCATCCATTCCCGCCTACCAGCGGAGCTTGCTGACGGTTTTGGTCAGGCCCAAAGCGGCGCCAACGTTTTTTCCGTGGTCGGTGTCTGTGGATTTCGAGGGTGATTCCTGCGGGATGAATTTGCCATTAATTTCTGCTGTCGGGTCGACCTGCAGCGTGTCGTAATACATGTCACCCATCACTTTGGCGCCGGCATGCAACTCTAGAGATTGTGCCCGTATGTCACCCAGCACAGTGCCCGCTACGACGGCGTTCGTGCAAACAATGTTGCCGTTGATTTTTCCGCGAGAACTGACGACGGCAGTTGTCTGTTCATACGGCTTACCCTTGAGATCGCCGTTGAGAATGCCATCGAGCATAAAAGTCCCTTTGAACTCGATTTTTCCTTCAATCGTTGTTTCAAAGTCGATGCGAGAGTCGGCAGTCTGGCGGTAGGTGAGTATCTGTTTTTGGGGTGATGGCATTGTCATTCTCCTCGGTTCCGCAGAAATGCCGGTACAGCATGATCTGCTGGTTTGAGATCACCTGATTTTCTTGCACCATCAATCGACTGTATGTCAGCCGGGTCCAGTTCGAGCTGGATTTTACGCGCATACAGCATCAGCAAACGGGTCAACAGATTTTTGTCCGTCGTATACGCACCATGCTCGTCGCTTTCGAGGGCCACGATCTGTTTGTCAAACATGCCGGTTTGGCGCGCTATGTCCTGGACCGTCAGGCCCAGCGCTTCTCGCCGTTGTTTTAGTTTTGCGCCAATCATTTTCTTATTTTTTATGTATCTCAACACTCTCCCAATATGAGAAGCTCGGCCATTTGTTTTCTCTTGTCAAGGGTGATTATTTGCCAACCTTTTGGCTTACTGCGCGCTTTGCTTTAAGTGGCGCTTCTAAGCTCCTGATTAAGATGCTTTCTTTCAGTAGCGGCTATCCATCGAATTGCTCTTTAGAGAACTTTCGATTGAGCAAACATCCTTTGCCCATGCAAACTTGTTATTTCCCTCCGGGCCGCGCATACTGCCTTGGGCAAGAGAGGTATGTGTAGAACCTGACGAGATGGGTTCTTGATGAATTGAGTCCGTCAAACAAAAGCGATATCACTGCTTTGGTGATTTTTTTGATTTTACTGATTTTCTGATGGTGGAGTTTCAATGGCTGACACGTCCTATGGCAACCTCGCAGTAGGCGAGGGCGTCCGTATGCAGGGAAATTTTTCAGTGCCGGGAGAGGCAGTGATTGATGGCCAGGTTCAGGGAGTCCTGACTGCGCAATCCCTATTTGTGACCGATAACGGCGCGGTTCAGGGCACGACCACAGCAGATCATGTGCGCGTTGCAGGCAAGGTTTCCGAAAGCACAATTGCTAACAAAACCCTGCTGATTGAATCAACCGGGGTAGCAACCGGTGATATCGCGTATGCCGACCTTGAAATCAAAAAGGGCGGCGACATCCAGGGCAATATTCGGATTATCCACCGCCAGGTGACCTGACCATTCTGCTTGGCGGACTGCCAGAGAGTTCATTGCGCCAGTGGCACCGCGAGGGCGGTGCCTAACTGAGCTTGATGGATTCCGCCTCAATGATGTAGTGCAGGCAGTCTTCCATAATCGAGCGCGCTGTCTGACTGGATTTCTGTAGCAAGCGGTGTGTTTTGACGTCTGCGGGATTGCGATTGCTGCATTCAGCACTGTACGATTCGAACGCCGAAATACGAGTGACGATCTCCGCAAGGTGGTTCAGACATTCGCAAGCAATGTTATTTTTTGCGACGGCGAGATATGCCAGCTGTTCGTCGGTGAACTGTCGCTCGTGTCCTTCGGTGCTGCCTGTGGTGTTGAATGAAGGCAGGTCTGCGACACTGGCACAGGCGCGCCGAATATCTGAAAAGCTGGCCGGAAATTTCAGGCACAGCACACCATTTTCTTCAAAGTAGGCTACCGTTGTTCTGGACGCGATATTGAACACCACAACGGCGCCAATAGCACCGCTGGTTTCCAGCGATTCTTTCAGACTGCCCAGCAAATCCTCATGGAGCGTTGGATGGTAAACGACGAGCACGTCGGGCTTTTCCGGATTTCCCTGGTTCTGGTAAGCGGAAAATGAAGGATGGCAGCCCAACAAAACAAATTCATCCGCAGGCGGCAGCTGATCGTCAATCACAGACTGAAACACACTGCCGATAAACAAGGCCTTCACCGGCGATTTGTCGATAGGCGCGGCCCCTTTTGTCTTGAGCAATTTGCCGGCCAGTCTTTCTTTGAGTTTTTCAACCGGCATGCTGGCCAGGCCACTGGGTGGATAACCCTGATCCACCAGCTGCTTCACCAGAGACAGGCGATAAAGATCATCATCCGAATAAACGCGTCGTCCGGTGTCGGTACGAGTGGGCACAACCAATTGGTATCTTTTTTCCCAAACCCTGAGCGTCTCCGGGTGTATGCCTGTCTGGCGGGATACAACGCCAATCGTGTGGTAACCGGATAAATCGCGTGTTGCATTGGACATGGCGTTTCCTGATGAGTCTGTAATCTGCATGCTGAATCAATAACTACAGCAAGAGTTTATCATCAGTTTATCTTCTGCCCATATAAATTTAAACAACATTGTGAAATTCTCGGTTTTTTATCCGCAAATAGGGGTGTAAAAATAAACAAAATATAAAATTTGCGCATTGATAGGGATGCCTGCCTCGCCAAGCCGCACGAATTCCCCGTGATACCCTCGGCATCGACCTAACGAAATAGCTTCTTCATCCTCAACCGAAGGTCAGCACGCGTCAGGCCGGATGCGATGGCGGCAAGCCGTTTTGTGTGGCAACGAAGTCTGCGAGCATGGGAACGTAGCGTTGGGATTGCCCGGCAGCCTCCATGCCGGCGAAGGAATTTTTGACCAGCGATTGAATGGGGTGTAGCGCCCCGATTTCGTTGGCCAGACTGCTCAGGTAGCGCATGTCTTTGTGAGCATTGCTGATGGTGAAGCGGTGCGCATTCTGATCGCCCTCCATGGTCCATTTCATGAAGGTATCGTAGAAGCCATTGCGCATCCGGCTGCTGCCAATCACCGAATGAAATTGCTCGGTGCTCAGGCCCGCTTTGCGCGCGATGCTCAGTGCTTCCGAAAACAGGGCGGCGTATCCCATCGCAATAAAATTATTGATCAGCTTCATTTTGTGCCCCAGTCCCACCGGACCCAGATGCACGACATTGCCGGCCCAGCAGTCCAGTACGGGCTTGATGGTGTCAAAGATCGGCTGGTCCGCGCCGACCATGGTGTCGAGGGTGCCGGCCTCGGCTTCCGCGGGTGTGCGGCCCAGCGGTGCGTCAACGAAATGCATGCCGCGATCGGCAGCCGCTTGCGCCAGAGCCAGCGTGGATACGGGATTCGAGGTCGAGCTGTCGATCACGATCAGACCGGGTTTGCCTGAAGCGAGAATACCCTCCGGACCGTGCATCAGCGCCTCGACTTCAGGTGAGCCGGTCACGCACAGCTGCACGATGTCGCATTGCGCCGCGAGCTCGCGGACCGAAAGCGCTTCTTTCGCGCCCAGCTGTTTCAGGCGCTCGACGGGTTCCCGGTTACGGTGACCCATGATCACCAGCGGATAACCTTTGGTGACGATATTTTTGGCCATGCCGGCACCCATGAGTCCGACACCAATAAATCCGATCACAGGCTGGGTCATTGCTTTCTCCTCGTTGTAAGAATAGTAGGGATGGCTCAAGAGCGTAGCCGCAGGCAAGTGTGACATAGTTGTGCAGCGCCGCCTGACCGGCGCGGACCCGCTAAAATGTCCGTGACAACAAACGTGCCGTCGCAAAAGGCCGAATTCAGGGGGAAGACAATGCAGCACAATAAAAACAAACTGCGCTCACGCGCATGGTTCGACAATGCCGACAATCCGGGCATGACTGCGCTCTATCTGGAGCGCTGCATGAACTATGGTCTGACCCTCGAAGAGTTGCGCGACAGCGGCAAGCCCATTATCGGTATCGCTCAGACCGGCAGCGATCTGTCACCCTGCAATCGTCACCATATGGATCTTGCTGTGCGTGTGAAAGAAGGCATACGCGATGCCGGTGGCATACCGATTGAGTTCCCTGTGCATCCGATACAGGAAACGACCAAGCGCCCGACCGCAGCACTCGATCGCAATCTCACTTATCTGGGTCTGGTTGAGGTGCTGTTTGGTTATCCACTGGATGGCGTGGTGCTGACAACCGGCTGCGACAAGACCACGCCGGCCATGCTGATGGGTGCTGCCAGTGTTGATCTTCCGGCGATCGTGCTGTCAGGTGGCCCCATGCTCAATGGCTATTACAAGAACGCGCGTGCGGGATCGGGTACCGTGATCTGGCATGCGCGTGAAGAAATGGCCGCCGGCAGAATCAATTACGATGAATTTCTAGAGATGGTCGCCAGCTCGGCACCCTCGATTGGTCATTGCAACAGCATGGGGACCGCCTTGTCGATGAATGGTCTGGCCGAGGCGCTGGGAATGTCCTTGCCGGGCTGCGCAGCGATACCCGCACCCTATCGCGAACGGCCGCAAATGGCGTATCGCACAGGTCGGCGCATTGTCGATATGGTGCATGAAGATTTGCGCCCATCGAAAATACTCACCCGCGAAGCCTTCGAAAATGCGATCGTCGCAGCGAGTGCGCTGGGCGGGTCCTCCAACTGCCCGCCGCATATCAATGCGATTGCCAGACACATGGGTGTGCCGCTGGAACTCAGAGATTGGGACACCATTGGCTACAAGATTCCTTTGCTGGTCAACTGCATGCCTGCGGGCGAATACCTTGGCGAGGAATTCCATCGCGCCGGTGGTGTGCCGGCGGTCATGCATGAACTGCTCAAGGCGGGCAAACTGCATGCGCAAACAATGACGGTCTCGGGTCAGACCACAGGCGAGTGCTATGCGGGGACACCCTCGACCAACACGGAAGTCATACGACCCTATGACCAGCCGCTGCAGCAGGAAGCAGGTTTCGCCGTCTTGTCGGGCAATCTGTTTGATGCCGCCGTAATGAAGACATCGGTCATTTCACCGGCATTCCGCAAACGCTATCTTGAAAAGCCCGATGATCCCGGTGCTTTCGAGGGGCGTGCGATTGTCTTCGAAGGTACTGAGGATTATCACGCGCGCATCAACGATCCTGCATTGGGTATCGATGCGGATTCCGTGCTCTTCATGCGGGGTGTCGGGCCGGTCGGGTATCCCGGGGCTGCAGAGGTGGTCAATATGCTGCCGCCGGACTCGCTGGTGCGAGAGGGTATCAATCTGCTGCCTTGTGTCGGTGATGGTCGTCAGTCGGGCACCTCGGGCAGTCCGTCGGTGTTGAATGCCTCACCCGAGTCCGCAGTCGGCGGCGGTCTGGCCTATTTGCAGACCGGCGACCGTGTACGTTTCGATCTGAATCGTCGTACCGCCAATGCGCTGGTGAGCGAAGAAGAATGGGCGGCACGCAAGGCAGCCTGGAAGCCGCCGGTACTCGTCAGCCAGACACCCTGGCAGGCTTTGCACCGGCAGTTCGTCGGTCAGTTGGATACGGGGGGCTGCCTGGATTTTGCGGTGGACTATCAGCGTATTGACACGACCTTTGGACTGCCGCGAGATAATCACTGACAATCGTTTCGATATTTTTCTGCGGCACGACGCGCCATTTTGCGGGCTTTGTCCTGTGAGCCCAGCGGCGCCTCACGCAAGTCTTCCTCGCGCCATTTGAGTTGCAGCGCGAGGGATTTGCACTTTCTCTCGCGCGCTGCCGCGCCACGGGCCGACAAATCACGAATCTGTTTGTCCTGACGCTCCCGTTGCTCGCGCAAGGCTTGTAATCGTGCGGCTTCTTTTTTCTCGCGTAACAGAGATTTGTCTTCTGCCTCCCTCGCTCTCTCAGGCAGGGTGACTGATAATTGCTCTCCATCGCACGGGATGTCGGTATAAGTAATCACACCCGCCTGCTCGCACTTGTAAACTGCTGCGGCTGGGGGTGTTGCAAAGATCAAAGAAAAATATAAAACAAGGATCGGCAGAGCGCCGGCATGCAATGACTTCATCAAGGCCTCTCGGACACAAGTCCCGGCGCGGTCGCCGGAGGGTGTGATTAACGCCCTCTAGAGCACCTTGCCAGGATTCATTAGGTTAAGCGGATCGAGTGCCCGCTTGATTGCCACCATCATGTTCAGTTCTGTCCCGGATTTGTACCGCTTGATTTCTTCGCGCTTCAAGGCACCCAGGCCATGTTCCGCGGAGATTGATCCTTCGTACTGATGCACCTTGTCATGCACCAGCCGATTGATCATCTGCTGCTGAAGAAGAAAATCATCGTCATTGTGCCCGACAGGTGCGGACACGTTGTAATGCAGGTTGCCGTCACCCAGATGACCAAAGGTCACCATACGACAAGCCGGAAATTTCTGTTGTAACAATGCGTCAGTCTCTGCGATGAAATCGGCAAGGCGTGAGGCCGGCACGGCGATGTCGTGCTTGATATTTTTGCCTTCAGCAGCCTGCGCCATCGAAATATGTTCACGCAGCTGCCACATCGCCTGTGATTGCGTGAGTGAGCTTGCCACTACCGCATCCTGAATGACTCCACGCGCCATCGCATCACTGGCCAGTGCTTCGAGCAGTGCGCTCGCGTGGGCTTCCGATTCCGCATCAGACAGCTCCAGCAATACATACTGCGCATGACGTTCGCCAAAAGGCGAGTGCAGCGTTGGGAAATGCTTATCCACCAGATCCAGACAGAATGCTGACATCAATTCGAAGCCCGTCAGACTCGCATCACAACGATGCTGTGCGATCGATAACAACGACAGTGCATCGCTTGGTGTTTTCAGTGCGAAGAGCGCAGTCAGTCGCGCTGCGGGCTGTGCATGCAATTTCAGCACAGCGGCGGTGATGATGCCGAGAGTTCCCTCGGCGCCGATGAACAAATCTCGCAGGTCGTAGCCCGTGTTGTCCTTACGCAGGCCACGCAGCCCATCCCAGATATCACCTTGCGGGGTCACGACTTCCAGTCCCAGGGTCAGTTCGCGCATCGTGCCATAGCGCAGTACGGCCGTGCCGCCGGCATTGGTCGACAAATTGCCGCCAATCGTGCAACTGCCTTCAGATGCCAGCGAGAGAGGAAACAGACGCTGCTCTGCCGCAGCCGCTTCCTGCACCTGCTGCAGCAAACACCCAGCCTCGGCGGTCAGGGTGTTGTTGATCGCATCAATGCGACGCACCCGGTTCAAGCGCACCAGCGACAGCACGATGGCGTTACCGCTGTCATCCGGCACACTGCCGAGCACTAAACCCGTGTTGCCACCTTGCGGCACGATGGGTATCCGATATGAAACGCAGAGCCTGACGATGGCGGCCACTTCATGGGCATCCGCTGGCCTGATCACCGCTTGCGCACGACCGGTGAAACGACCGCGCCAGTCGGTCAGAAAGCGCGACATGTCCTCGCCGGTCAGTACATTCGTTCTGCCGACCGTTTCAATGCAGCTTGCGATGAAATCAGGATTCATCCGTCGCTGCTGCCTTCTGTATCGCTTCGCTCGCCAGTTTTTTAGCTGCGCGCTTGTACGGGCGCAGGAAGAAAATCGCACAAAAGAAAAACACCGTCGCGAACAGGATCTCCAGCGAAGCAAGCAGCTGGGACATGCCGCGTTCGCTCCAGGCACGCACGACACCTTCGGTGAAATAGAGCAGGATCATCATCGAGGCCCATTGCATCGTGTAGACGTTACGCCGGACGGTTCCTGATAGCGGCAGCAAGAGCGGCAGTGCCTTGATGATCATCCATGAGCCCCCGGGACGCAGTGGGGCGAGTACCAGTTCCCATAGCACGCACAACACCAGCAAACCGATCAGACTGGCCACCGCCAGACGATGCAGCAGGTCGGCAGTGCTGGACGCGTTGGCGCTGTCGGGAGCGAGCGAAGCGTCATTGCCACTGGCCGTGCCACCAGCAGCCCCAGCAGCACCAGCAGGGTGATCCGAATCAGGTTTGTTCATGCGCTCAGTTTCCTTGCAGTGTTCGCCAGTCGTTTGCCCAGCGCGATGGCAAGCACGCGGCTGTCTTCGCTGATGGTTTTGTCGCCGGCGATGCCGGACCAGTGGGTTGCACCGTAAGGCGAGCCACCGCTGTCAGTCGACATAAGTGCCGGTTCGCTGTAAGGCAGGCCCAGCATCAGCATGCCATGGTGCAGCAGGGGCAGCATCATCGACAGCAGTGTGGATTCCTGTCCGCCGTGCAGACTGCCGGTGGAAGTGAACACGCAGGCAGGCTTGCCCGCGAGTACACCGGACAACCATTGGGCGCTGCTGCCATCGATGAAATACTTCAGAGGCGCGGCCATATTGCCAAAGCGGGTCGGTGATCCCAATGCCAGTCCAGCGCAGTTTTCCAGATCGGCCAGTTCCACATAGGGTGCGCCAGAGCCAGGCACCGTCGGTTCAGTTGCTTCGCTGACCGCCGATACTGCCGGTACGGTACGCAGTACCGCCTCACAGCCTGGCACGCTTTCGATACCTTGTGCAATCAGCTCGGCCAGCTTGCGCGTTGCGCCCTGACGTGAATAATAAAGAACCAGTAGGGGCAGGAGGGGAGCATTCATGCTTGGTATTATAGGACGCTTTAAAAACCGCCTCGTCAGGTGGCTTGTGGCATTGCGTGCCTTGCTTTCAATCTAACCCGCTACCAGGCCTTTTTCTCCGTATGTCTTCATCCTCCGTGTCCTCCCAGTCTGCTGGCCTCCGTCGCTGGTCCCGTGTGCAGATGGGCGATTTGCTCCGATTCGTGCTGCGCCGTCTGCGGGAGGAACGTTTGCCCGAAGTTGCCGGCAGCCTGACCTTTACCACGGTGCTGGCGGTGGTGCCGGTACTGACGATCGCCTTTGCAATCTTCACGACTTTCCCGTTGTTTACAAGCTTTCGCGAGTCGCTCGAAACCTATTTCGTGCAGTCACTGATGCCCAAGGGCATCGCGAACACCATCCTGGATTACCTGAGTCAGTTTTCCGCGAAAGCCAGCCGGCTGTCGGCGATGGGGGCGATCTTTCTGATCGTGACCGCTGTTTTCATGTTTGGTACCGTCGATCGCACACTCAATCGTATCTGGCGCGTGCGTAACAGCCGGCCTTTTGCCCAGCGCATGATCGTGTACTGGGCGGTTATGACACTGGCCCCATTGCTGATTGGCGCATCGATGTCATTGACCAGCGAGCTGATGCCCCTCGCGCGCGGACTATCGCGCCAGATGCCGCTACTTCACACGAGTATCACTTTGCTGGTGTCGATGGGTCTGTCGATGCTCGCCTTCTCGCTACTTTATCTGGGCGTGCCCAACCGCATGGTTGAATGGCGCGATGCGTTAATTGGCGGGCTGGTCGCGGCGATTGCGTTTGAAATCACCCGGCGATTGTTTGCATTTTTTATTGTGCAAGGCCCGAGCTACCGCATGATTTATGGCGCACTCGCAGCAGTCCCCATTTTTCTGATCTGGGTTTATTTGTTCTGGATGATCACCTTACTCGGCGCTGTGGTGGCGGCTGCGCTGCCGGTAGTCAAACATGAACGCTGGTGGCATCGATCCGCACCCGGCAGTGAATTTCTGGATGCAGTTGCGGTGCTCAAGGTGCTGGTGGATGCTAGGCGCGATAACGCTGCCGTCGATGCGCTGCGCATTCGCGAACTCACTCAGCTGG
>JBILCO010000223.1:0-4036 GCA_044353075.1 Burkholderiaceae bacterium | reverse complement strand
AAGTCGCAGCGGATCTTCATCCGCGCGCCGTGCTGCGTGATCAAGATCCGCTGCGACTTCCATCGCAATCGATGCCGGCAATCCCAGTGCCTCGATTTTTTCCAGCGTCTGTCGCGCGCGCTCTGTATTGCGCCCCCAGACCGTCAGGTGACGAATATCACGCACCGCACAGTGCGCGATCGCCATGTGAGGCGCCAGTTGACCGGTACCGACGATCAGCAAATGTTCACTGTCGGCACGCGACAAATAATCCGAAGCCAGCGCGGACGCAGCAGCGGTGCGTCGCAGCGTCAGCTCTTCGCCATCCATCAGCGCCAGCGGCGTGCCGGTGGCGGTGTCGAGCAAAATGAACAGCGCCTGCACCGTGGGCAGCTGACGTTGGCGATTTTCCGGCACCACGGTCACCAGCTTGACACCCAGATGCCCCTGCGCCTGCCATACCGGCATGAGCAGCAAGGTCGATGATCCGGTGTCTGACAAGGGGTGCACATGGCGGCGCGGCGCCTGTGCGGCCGCGCGAAATGCTTCACGCAGGGCCGGTATCAGCGTCGTGCAGGGCAGGGCCTGCTGAATCTGTTCACGGGTGAAAAAAGGGATCATGGTGGAGGCAGTTCGTATGTCGATGCGCGAGACTACGCAATCAGCGCCGCTGCGTCAAACGGCGGCAGTCGGTCGGCAGGCACATGGGATAATCAAGCCAGTTCATTTTTACAAGACATCTGAAGGTCCCATGTCAAAAAATCCGAGACATTTTATTCAACCGGCACTGCGAGTCTGGGTACTGATGTTCGTCGCGTGGCTGCCCGCGCACGCAGCCAATGAAGCAAAAGCAGGTAACGGCCTGCCGTCTGTTTTCTTGCAGGCGCTGAAAAAAGCCGGCGTTCCGGAAAACGCAGTGGCCGTTGATGTACGACGCGCTATTAGTGGCGAAACACTGGTCGCGCACAATAACCAGGTGATCTTCCGACCGGCATCGATCATGAAGCTGGTAACCACGCAGGCCGCACTGGAATTTCTGGGGCCGAATCATCGCTGGATCACGCGCCTGCACATGGATGGCGTTCAGCGCGGTGATGTATTGCAGGGCGATCTGGTTATCGAAGGCAGTGGTGATCCGCGCTTTGCCTATGAAGATTTGTGGCGGCTCCTGCGGCAGTTGCGCGCGATTGGCATCCGCGAGATTCGCGGTGGGATCGTGATGGATCGCAGTCTGTTTCAGCGGCTACCTGATGACACGCCGCCCTTCGATGGTCAGGCCAATCGCGCTTATAACGCCTTGCCGGACGCCTTGCTCCTTGATGCCAAGGCCTTGCAGGTCAAACTGATGCCCGAGTCCGGCAATCCGCGCGTGCTGTTTGCAATCGAACCACCGATGGCAGATTTTGTGGTTGAGCCACCCGCAATCGGTCAGGGTGAATGCGGTGATCTGCGCACGATGCTCAAGCCTGAACTGAATGGCAAAACCCTTCGCTTTGGCGGCAGCTATCCGATTTCCTGCGGACAGAAAGTCTTGTCACTCCATCTGCACACCCTCAATCATGTGCAATATTTTGATGCGGTAGTCAGACAGCTCTGGACCGAGATTGGTGGCACCATCACCGGTCCCACACGCGAAGGACGTGTGCCTGCAACCGCTAAAGAAATTTTGCAATGGCAGTCGGTCACGCTGGGTCAGTCGATTCGCGACATCAATAAGTACAGCAACAACGTCATGGCGCGCAATTTATTGCTGTCCGTTGTGGCCGAACGTGGCGGTACACCTGCCACCACCACCGCAGCTAGCGCAAAGATTCTGTCATGGCTATCTGCCAGCGGGATAGACACTGCCGGTATGGTTCTCGAAAATGGTTCGGGGCTCTCGCGCGAGGAACGTATTTCAGCACAAACACTTGCGCGTTTGCTGCAACGCGCATGGCAGTCATCCACCATGCCAGAGTTCATGGCCTCACTGCCGCTGGCCGGTGTGGATGGCACCATGAGTCGCCGGCTGTCAGATCGTGCGGTGAAAGCGAATGCGCACATCAAGACCGGCAGTCTCGGAGATGTGATGAGTATTGCCGGTTATGTGACGGCGAAGTCAGGCAAGCGCGTGATCATCGTCTGCATGGTTAATCATCCGAATGCCGGCGCAATGCGTCAGGGCTTTGATCAGTTGCTGCAGTGGGTGTATGACAATGACGATTAATTTTGCTCTACCGGCCGAGGCTTAAATAGTACCGTCGACATCGCACTCAGAATCAGCAGCATCGCGACATAGTCCTGCCAGTGCGGTACTTCATCGAGTAGCCATGCGCCGGAAAAAGTACCCAGCACCGGAATGAACATCACCGACAGGCTGGAGGCGACCGGTGGCAGTATGCGCGCCAGCCTGAACCACACCACATGCGCGAATCCGAAAATGATCGCCGCGTTGTAAATGATCGCACCCCATTCGATCAGATTCGGCATGCGTATCGCTGGATATTCAAAGATCAGCGCCAGCACCGCCATGATCGCCGTCGTAAACGACAGCATCCAGAAGGTCAGTGAAATCGTGGGCATGTCGAGCTGAGTGCGTTTCATCAATACCGTACCAAAGCCCCAGCCTGCGGCTGCAATCAGCGCCAGCACCGTACCCAGTGGCTGGCCGGATAAGCGTGAAAATTCACCCGAGAGCAACAGCAGCGCGCCGCTCATCGCCAATGCAATACCCACCAGCGCAGAACGGCTGATGCGGTCCCCGAAAAAAATCAGGCCCGATAGCACTGCCCAGGCTGGCATCGTGTAGCCGAGAATCGCTGCGCGACCCGACGATAACAATTTGACGCCTATGATGATCATCGAATGCCATATCAGCATATTCGGTATCGCCAGACGAATCACCGTCATCGTGCGTCCTGACGGTATCGCGAGCGATGCACCTTGCATTCGCGCTGCGACCCAGATCACGACCAATCCACCCAGCATGCTGATGGTACGGAATGTCAAGGGCGGCAGATCGCGCACACCGATTTTCATGATCGGCCAATTCAGGCCCCAGAACAGCGTCAGGAGGGCCAGCAGCACCAGATCTTTGCGGGAGAGTTGCGTCATGGGGCGAGACGATAGCATGACAGGCTACAATCTCTGCTTCCCGTAACCAAAATTGCCCGCCGCGTGAAATTCACTGACAAACTGGCTGCTGCCATCCGCGCTCATGATTCTCTGTTGTGCGTCGGTCTGGATCCCGATATCCAGCGTTTCCCTGATACTTTGAAGGGAAAGAGCGATGCTATCTTTACTTTCTGCAAGGCCATCATTGACGCCACCGCGGCAACCGCCTGTGCGTTCAAGCCGCAAATAGCGTATTTCGCTGCACTCGCGGCAGAAGATCAGCTGCAGGCAATTTGTGATTATCTGAAAGCAAATTACCCGGAGATTCCGATTGTGCTTGACGCCAAGCGCGGGGATATCGGTGCGACTGCCGAGCAATATGCGCGTGAAGCCTTCGAGCGTTACCGCGCTGATGCGGTGACCGTCAATCCGTACATGGGTTTTGATTCGGTTGAGCCCTATCTCGAATGGCAGGATCGCGGTGTCATCGTTTTGTGTCGCACCTCCAACCCCGGCGGCTCCGATTTGCAGTTTCTGAACGTCGATGGCCTGCCGCTGTACCAGCATGTCGCGCGGCAGGTGGCATCCAAGTGGAACCGTCACGGGCAGTGTGGCCTGGTGGTGGGTGCGACCTTCCCGCAGGAACTCGCGCAGGTACGCGCTATTGTCGGTGACATGCCGCTGCTGGTGCCGGGCATCGGTGCGCAGGGCGGTGATATCAGGGCCACGGTCGAAGCGGGACAAACGGCTGACGGTGGCGGGATGATGATCAATTCCTCGCGCGCGATTTTGTATGCAAAGCCCGAGGCCGGTGAAGATTTTGCGATGGCTGCAGCACGAATTGCACGCGAGACGCGGGATGCTGTGAATCAGTACCGTCGCGGCCGCTGATTTTTTATGAAGTTTTGAATCCGCTAGCCCTCAAAAAACGCCAGCATCTCTTCCAGCAAAACCTCCGGTATCT
>JBILCO010000224.1:0-4036 GCA_044353075.1 Burkholderiaceae bacterium | reverse complement strand
TGGTAGTTTACCGAAGCCGCAGCCAGTTTGGCTTTGGCGATATCACAGGACGAGGTGAATTTCTTCGTGCCGGTCGGATTGAACTGGAACTGACAGTCCGCCGGGTCAGCTGTGACGATGACGGGTGCGCTGATCTGTGCGGCTTCAAGTGCGGGATTGGCGTAATGCGTCAGTCCCTTGAAGATTGGGAAATAGGTCAACGCAGCGATCACGCAGCCGGCCATGATGATGTTCTTGCGACCGATCTTGTCCGAGAGTGCACCAAACACGATGAAGAAAGGTGTGCCAATCAGCAGCGCGGCAGCAATCAGAATATTTGCGGTAGCGCCATCCACTTTCAGTGTCTGCGTCAGGAAGAACAATGCGTAGAACTGACCGGTGTACCAGACCACGGCCTGACCGGCGGTCAGGCCGACGAGCGCCAGAATGACCAGCTTGAGGTTTTTCCATTGACCGAAGGCTTCCGAAAGTGGCGCCTTGGAGACTTTACCCTCATCCTTCATGCGCTGGAAAGCCGGAGACTCGTTCATGGTCAAACGAATCCAGACCGAGATGGCCAGCAGGAAGATCGAGACCAGGAAAGGAATCCGCCAGCCCCACTCGGCAAATCCTTCTTCGCCGATTGATGTGCGTGCAGCCAGAATCACCATCAGCGACAGGAACAAACCGAGCGTGGCTGTTGTCTGGATCCATGCGGTAAATGCGCCGCGTTTGTCATCCGGCGCATGCTCTGCGACATAAGTCGCCGCGCCGCCGTACTCGCCACCCAGCGCAAGACCTTGCAAAATCCGCAGAGTCACCAGGATGATGGGCGCTGCAATGCCGATACTCTCGTAAGTGGGTAACAGACCCACAATGAAGGTCGATACACCCATCAGCAAAATCGTCACCAGAAACGTATATTTGCGCCCCACCATGTCACCGAGCCGGCCAAACACGATGGCGCCGAACGGTCGAACCAGAAAACCCGCAGCAAATGCCAGCAGCGCGAAAATGAACGCCGTGTTCGGATCGGTGCCGGCGAAAAACTGCTTCGCAATAATCGGTGCGAGCGCGCCGTACAGATAAAAGTCATACCATTCAAACACGGTACCAAGCGAAGACGCGAAGATAACCTTGCGCTCTTCTGGGGTGATACTGGTTGATGGCGCCTGGGCAGTAGCCATTGATGTCTCCTTTGTATTTTGATATCGCTGAAGGCGCGTACTTATCGCTTCAGATCGGCCCAGTGTAGGCAGTCAAACTTACGGGTTCCTTGCTTTAAACTTACAGAAACTTACGGGCAAAACCCAAGAAACGAACGGTCGTGCGGAGGGTTATGTTATTCTCGACAACCGTTTTGTATCACCCCAACTTACCCAAAACATCCTGGAGACTTTCATGACCGACGCCGTCATCGTATCGACTGCACGCACACCGCTGACCAAATCATGGAAGGGTGCCTTCAACATGACCCATGGCGCAACGCTTGGCGGCGCGGCACTGGAGGCAGCGATCGCGCGTGCGGGTATCGAGGCAGGGCAGGTCGAGGACGTGATCATTGGCTGCGCGAACCCCGAGGGCGCGACCGGTTTCAATATTGCGCGTCAGGTGGCGTTGCGAGGCGGCTGCCCGGTGACGACCACCGGCATGACCATTAATCGTTTTTGCTCATCTGGCTTGCAGACGATTGCAACGGCGGCCCAGCGTGTGCTCGCGGGCGAGGGCGACATTTATGCAGCGGGTGGCGTCGAATCCATTTCCTGCGTTCAAAATGAAATGAATATGCATATGGTCCAGGACAGCTGGCTTGCGGAACACAAGCCGGAAATTTACTGGCCGATGCTGCAAACCGCCGAAACGGTGGCCAAGCGTTACAACATCAGCCGTGAGCGTCAGGATCAATATGGCGTGCAGAGCCAGCAGCGCGCGGCGGCTGCGCGCACTGCCGGCAAATTCGATGACGAAATCATCGCGGTCAAGACCACCATGGCAGTGGCCGACAAAGAAACCGGACAAATCATCACCCGCGAAGTGACGGCCACTGCTGACGAAGGCATTCGTGGAGATACGACCTACGAAGGTGTCTCGCAGATCCGCACTGCGATCCCGGGTGGCGTGATCGCCGCGGGTAACGCCAGCCAGTTTTCCGATGGTGCTTCACTGGCGATCGTCATGAGCGACAAAGCGGCTGCCGCCGCAGGTAAAAAACCGCTGGGCATTTTCCGCGGCTTCGCCGTTGCCGGATGCGAGCCCGACGAGATGGGTATTGGTCCCGTGTTCGCCGTACCCAGGCTGTTGAAAAAAGCCGGACTGAAAGTGGACGACATCGGTCTGTGGGAACTCAATGAAGCCTTTGCAGTGCAAGTCCTGTACTGCGCCGATACGCTGGGTATTCCCATGGACCGGCTCAATGTCAACGGCGGCGCAATCGCCGTTGGCCATCCCTATGGCGTCTCCGGCGCACGACTGACGGGCCACGCGCTGATCGAAGGCAAGCGTCGCGGCGCAAAATATGTGGTGGTCACCATGTGCATCGGTGGCGGACAGGGTGCTGCCGGTTTGTTTGAAGTGGTTTGACATCGGCTGACCCGCTTTTCCGGCGCAGGCCATGAGCTCTCAGATCTTGTCCAGGCGCGACCTGGACTTTCTTTTGCATGAATGGCTGGACGTCGGCGCGTTGACCCGACGCGAGCGATTTGCCGAGCATAGTCGTGAGACCTTTGATGCGGTCCTTGATCTTTGCGAGCAGATCGCAACCGAGCAGTTTGCTACACATAATAAAAAAGCGGATCAGAACGAGCCGCACTTTGATGGTGAGCGGGTTCACCTTATTCCCGAAGTCAGTATCGCGCTGAAAGCTTTTTGCGATGCCGGTCTGATGGCAGCCGGACAGGATGAAGCTTTCGGTGGCATGCAGCTGCCTTGCGTTGTCGAGAAAGCCGGCTTCGCTTGGTTCAAGGGGGGCAATGTCAGCACCTCAGCGTATCCCTTTCTCACGATTGGCAATGCCAACACGCTGCTCAAATGCGGCTCACCTGAACAGATAGAGCGTTTCGTGAGGCCAATGCTGGCCGGTCGTTTTTTCGGCACCATGTGTTTGTCTGAACCGCAGGCGGGCTCCAGCTTATCGGATATCGTCACGCGCGCCGAGCCTGCTGCCGATGGCAGCTTTCGCTTGTTCGGTAACAAAATGTGGATCTCTGGCGGTGACCACGAGCTGTCCGAAAACATTATTCATCTGGTGCTCGCCAAAGTGCCTGGCCCCGACGGCAAACTGATACCCGGTGTCAAAGGCATCTCTCTTTTCATTGTGCCGAAATGGCTGGTTCATGACGATGGCAGTCGGGGTGAGCGCAATGATGTAGCACTCGCCGGGCTCAATCACAAGATGGGCTATCGCGGCACCGCCAACTGCCTGCTCAATTTTGGCGAAGGCAAGTTCAGGCCCGGCGGACACGCGGGCGCCATCGGGTATTTGGTCGGTACGCTGCATCAAGGACTCGCAGCGATGTTCAACATGATGAACGAAGCACGCATTGGCGTGGGCCTGGGTGCAGTGATGCTCGGCTATTCCGGCTATCTGAAGTCACTTGATTACGCGCGCCATCGTCCGCAAGGAAGACACGCTGCGAACAAAGACCCTTCACGGCCACAAGTTCCCATCATTGAACACACCGATGTCAGACGCATGCTGCTCGCGCAAAAAGCTTATGTCGAAGGCGGGCTGGCGTTGATCCTGTACTGCGCGCGTCTGGTGGATGAAGAGAAGACGGCTGACGATGCGAACGTACGCACGCAGGCCACGCTGCTGCTGGATATATTGACACCGATTGCCAAGTCCTGGCCTTCGCAATGGTGTCTGGAAGCAAATCATCTCGCCATTCAGGTGCATGGTGGTTATGGCTACACACGCGAATACGATGTCGAGCAGCTCTATCGCGACAATCGGCTCAATGCGATTCATGAAGGCACCCACGGTATTCAGGCGCTGGATCTGCTCGGTCGCAAGGTCGTGATGCAGCAGGGTGCCGCGCTCACTCTGCTGAGCACAAAA
>JBILCO010000019.1:0-13875 GCA_044353075.1 Burkholderiaceae bacterium | reverse complement strand
CTGGCCAGCATTCTGGTTGTTCAACCACATCGGCTCTCGTCGTCCCGAGATCGATATCATGGAAGCCTATGCGGGTGGTGGTCCCAACAGCGGATGGTCGGACGCGAATTTTCATCCGACAGCCTATGCACCGACCGTGTGGCTTGATGCCAGTCGACTCGCCGGCAGCAAGACGATCCTGACCTCGGATCTGTCTGCGGCATTTCACAAGTACGCACTGAAATGGGAGCCGAACAAGCAGACGTTCTATTTCGATGGTCGCGAGGTTTATACGCTGAACGTGACGATGGCCGATCCGATGTACATCATGCTGGATCTCTGGTACGGCAGCGCGAGCGGCCAGCCGGACAATACGACGCCGACCGGTATCGGCAACTCATACGAAGTTAACTATGTTCGTAGCTGGAAGCTGAATTGATGCATTGGTAGCCCTGCATTTTTCGCAGCACGCCGAAAGGATCCGCATCATGCGGGTCCTTTTTTTTGACCTTGGCCAACATCGGTGGCGCAGATCGGTTCAGGATGATCATTCCTCCAGAACACGGGAAAATGTCAATGAAGCCATGGATGCTGGTACTGCTGATATCAAGCGCAGGGGTCGCCGCGATGCCGCTACCCGTGCCAACAGCACTCCATGATGGCGAGACGATTTTGTTGGATTGCGGGCGGGTATATGTGGGTGAACTTGATCTCTCGAACCGTCGTGGGGTGACCGTCACGACCCGCGGTGACTGTGGCAACGCCGCTATCACACCGGCCCAGCCTGTGGCAGGATGGAAAAAAAATCCCCGACATCCCGGCTGGTGGTCGGCACGGCTCGATACGGCACCATTGCAGTTCGAGATTGACGGTCGCTTCATCGCACTGGCGCATCATCCGAATACCGCGGGCCAGTGGCTGCACGGCGAGAAAATCTCGTCGCTGCGTCTGAAGGTTCAGCTACCTGATCATCCACTGGTGGGCGCCACGCTGGTCTGGCGTGCGGCTGACTGGCTGATCCAGAACCGGACCATCACGGCTTTTGAAGACGGGGTGATACAACTGGCACCCGGCGATGATGAGGGCTTTGGCCTGCCAGCGGAGACCGAGTTTTATGTCGAAGGCAGGTCGTGGATGCTGGACAGCCCTGGGGAGTGGGTTCATGCCGATGGCTGGCTGCATGTCTGGCCACCGGATGGCAAATCCCCCGAGGGCAGAGCCTGGGCCACCGGTCGCGCACGCGCCATCAACGCCAGTGGCTCGCAGGACGTTAGCATTCATCATCTGACACTCTTTGCTGCAACCCTGGGCATTGATGGAAGCAACAGTCGTCATCTGCGAGTCACTGACACCCGCATCATCAACAGCAGCGAAGCAGCGGTGCTGATCGGCGGGCAGGGCGCTGAACTGCGACGATTGCGTATCAGCGGCACCGTTGAGCATGGCGTGCGGGCGAATGACGATGCCAGAGATGTGGTGATCACCGACACACACATTACCGGCGCGGGCATGCTGGGCATGCCCCGCCGCTCGAAAGGCGCCATTGTTTTTGAGGCTGCCCGCGGTCACAAGATACAACGCAATTACATCACGGATAGCGCCTACATCGGTATCCGTGTCTTTCGTGATGCCACGGTCGCGGACAATGTCATTGATCGCGCCTGCCTGCGCCTCAGTGATTGTGGCGGCATTTACACCTTTGCGCGTGATCGTCAGCCTCTCAATACGGTCATCGAGCGGAACCACATCACGCGTCTGCACGGACGAACCTCTTATGCCATCTATCTGGATGATTTTGCCAACGGCGTCACCGTTCATGGCAACCGGCTGACGGATAACCCCGGTGGTATGCAATTACATAATGGATTCGATAATCTGATCTCGAAAAATATTTTTTCCAACAGCCGTCACGAGCACATTCTCCTCAACGAAACGACAGGATTTGCGTCGATCATCGGTAATCGTTTCTTCGGCAATCATTTCAGTTCATTCAACGGCGTCCCGACCTTTCGTCTCTGGAGTCATCAGGGAGGCAAGAACGTCCGGCAGTTCGCCCGATTTGACAGCAATACCTACAGTAGCGCAGCGTCCCGTTTTGCCGAAGTCGAAGGACAGGGCATGCTGACTTTTCAGGATTGGCAGACCCGCGTTGCCCCGGATGCGCGCGCCCACTTCTCAGTGCCGGTGTCGTTTCCAAAGCTCGCCGGGGAGCGCGAGAAGAAATAGACTGTTCGTCACCAGATAACGTCGCATCAGTCGTGCGGGTTCACGCCAGAGCCTGTACAGCCACTCCAGTCCCAGTCGTTGCCAGTTCAAGGGGGCACGTGGCAAGACACCGGCATGATAGTCAAACGCAGCACCAACACCCAGCATGACGGACTGAATCCGGCCTCGATGTGCGGCCATCCAGAGTTCCTGTTTGGGGCAACCCAGCCCCACCAAGAGCAGGCGTGCGCCAGAGGCATTGATCTGTTCGACTATTTGCGCGCTCTCAGTCGCGGTCGGCTCGCGAAAGGGGGGCGAGAGCTTACCCGCGATGATGAGCCCGGGAAAAGTCTGCCGGATGGTGTGCGTCAGTCGTGTCAGCGTTGACTCGGTGCTGCCGAACAGGAAAAGCGGCAACTGCAAGCGCTGTGCTTCGCCGAGCGTATGCCACATGAGTTCAGGCCCACTGATCCGTTGCTGTTCCGGCCAGCCGGTTTTGCGCATCAGCCAGGCTAGCGGTGCGCCATCTGGCGCTGCCATATCAGCCAGCTGCAAGGCCTGTCTGAGCGCGTGATCATGGCGGGCACTGATCACGACATGGACATTGCACAGACACACCATGCGCGACTGGCCTGCCTCGGCCCAGCGAACAATACGCCCGATCGCCTGTTCCCAGGACAGACAGTTGATACGGGTACCCAGTAATGAAACGCTCCCAGTCTGCATCATCATTCCGTTTGAAAGGACACGCTTTGATTGAAGCGCAGAAGACCGGGTCGCTCACTGACTGTCCGCAAAACTTCATCGATGTGCAGCAGGGAAGATGAATACCTCTTTTACAGGGATATCCGGATGTTCTCAGAAATGATTGAAAGCGCACGCCAAAGAACCCACCAGCGCGTGGAGGAGGCTTTCATAGCCTTCAGTGGTGGCGAGTTGGAAAACGATGGAAAAAAATCCCGTCGGCTGACGCTCGATGGAGCCAATAGTCAGCCCGTCACGGAAAATATCCGGCTGCCTTTTGATGATGAGTCGGTTGACTGGATCGCCTGCCATGATTTGCTGGAAACCTGCGTCAGCTTCGAGCGTCAGGTCAGACTCTTGCGCGAACTGCTGCGTATCGCCAAAAAAGGCATCTTCGTGTCGACGCCCAATCGGTGGCATCCGCTGGCAGGCTGGCTTCGGCCCACGCCCCATGCTGGCTTGCTGGATGCCCTGAAGATCAAGACCATGGTCGATGTGCTGCCCGGTCATCCTCCCTGGCGTCTCGGCCATGTGCGGGTGGTGGGCATCAAATCACATTATTTTCTGATGATCTGGAAGCACCAGCGCTACGTTCCGCAGCTGCCCGTCGATCAGTCCGGCGTTATCGAGCCGCCGGCCCGCGGGAATCCGTCGCGCGACGAAACCAAGGAAGTGGTCCAGAGCTTTCCATAACTGCAGATGCTCGACGTCCGCTGCATGACACCACAGATGAAATACGCTGCCATGCTGTTCCAGATGATCGAACAGCCGATAGAGTCGCATCAGCCAGTTTTCCTCCATAACGATGGCGCGGAACGCAGGCCATCGCGTCGTGTACGATCCCTGTGAAAAAAAATTTCTGATCAGTACACTGCGCCCATGCGGATAGAACTGCAGTGAGGTCGGCACAACCCATGGCTGATGGCCCGCGCAAGGATACAGGTTGCGCGTGGTGCGGGCGTAACGAAAACCCGCGCGACTGACCATGTGTTGATGCCGCGCGAGATATTTCCCTCCGGGGTAGCAAAAGCCCGATACCTGCCGCCCGATGCGTTGCTCCAGCTCGGTCTTGCCTTCGGTGATCTGGCGCCATGCCGCTGCATCATTCAGAGTCGTCAGACAGCGATGATCCAGCGTATGGGAACCCACATCGAAATCCCGCGCCAGCTCATGTGCCTGCGATGCGGTCATCACCGGCGCACCTTCACTGTTATGAATCGGTACATAAAAAGTCGCCCGCAGACCATGCCGCTGCAGCATATCGGCGATGCGCAGATCCAGCGGATGACCATCATCCACCGACAGGCTGAAGGTCATGGCATTCATGATCCCGGTGGTGCGGCGATCGAGGCTGCGGGGTCATGCGGTTCTCCCGGTCGCTGGTTAGTCATTGGCGAGTTGGGTTTCAAGGTGTCAGCCTGAGCATCCATTGCAAACCGGCAGGCATCGACGATACCGGCGGCGGCACTGTCGAAGTTGTAGCGCCGCACGTTGATCTGACTGTTCTGACTGAACCGTTGCCATTGGCTGGCGTCTGTCAGCAAGGTTTGAGCACAGTCCGCCCACGCGTGTGCATCGAGTTCACGCACATAGCCATTCTGCCCTTCGACGATCAGCTCGCCGGCTACACCAGCGTACGGACTGACGATGACGGGCAAGCCCGACGCACAGGCCTCGTTGGCGACAATCCCCCAGACATCCGCACGAGAAGGAAAGAGAAAAATTCGGGCGGATTGATACAGCAAGGGCAGTGCTTGTTGCGAAGCGAATCCCTGAAACACCACGTCCACCCAGTGTCTTTCTGCTTTTGCCCTGTCACGCAAGGTCTGATCGAGGCTGCCCGATCCGACAAACAAAAGGTGGATGCGCCGTTGCAGGCGCCGCGCAGTTTCACGTGCGACGGCTAGGGCAAATAACGGATCTTTTTCCGGTTCCATTCGCCCGCAGAAAATGAAATCGAAGGGCCGCTCCACATTTGGATCCGGTGAAAATGCGTCATTCGAAATGCAGAGCCAGGAATAAAAGCAGCGGTGTTCGTCAATACCATAAGAGCGATACAAACGCTGCCCACCTTCGCTGGCCGCGATGAATCCGCGTGAGCCGCCATAGACCAGACGACGCAAAATCCGATGAGCCAGCGACAGCGATTGTTCGGAAGTATGCGTGCCATCCGTCATCGCAACGTGAGCGATATTTTTCGCGCGTGCCAGAAGAAACGCATACAGATGCGTCGGATTGAAACCGTCCGTGATGATCACATCGGCTTTCAGCCGCAGAAGCAAGGGTATGACGTCTGGATTATGGTGAATGTAGCGACCGTGATAAGTGAGAAAGGATTCGCGCAAAAAATGCTGTCGGCATGTCGAGGCCGGCAAATCCCAGAACCGGTTAGGTTCGCGCTGCGTGCAGAAGACCGCATGAAAATCAATGCCGGGCCATTGCGCCAGCCGGTTGAAAATCGGCACCCGATAAGGTGGCGGCGTGTTGGTAATCAATACGATCCGCATCATCCTGGCTCTCCCTCCGATAGTCGTGTCCGACGTTGCCACAGACGCTTGCGGGAGTGCTGGTGCCACCAGCCCAGCCAGCCATCGAGACGGCCGCGGGCGACTGCATAGCCATGACGAAGCTCATCGCCCAGATGACCCCGACACAGCGGTTTGATCAGTGGTGATAGCAGCCCTCGCGTGATGACCCAGGCAGGCAATCTGTGCTTTGCATACATGGCGCCGGTGCCGCGCGCTCTCAAGCGTGCACTTTTTAAAGCATTGGCGCTGACGGTGATGTGTGGTGGCTCGACCCGATGATGGACGCGGGCCGCTGGTTCATGTGCAATCAGCGCACCGGAGTGCAGTGCACGCAAAATCATGTCGGTTTCTTCACCCGCACCAAACCACTGGCCGACACCCAGCCTGCCGTCGAAGCCACCGATACGCTCAATCAGACTGTATTGGAAAAACAAAGTGATGGAGGACACGGGAATGTCACGGAAGCGCGAAGAACGCTGCCAGCTGAGTACGCCCGCCGGTACAGCAGCATCTTGCTCAACCCAGCGACTGATGATGCCCTGGGGACGATCCGCGCGGCGGCTGCGCAGCCGGATGCGTTCCAGTGTCTGCGGCTCATACCAGCAGTCATCATCCGGAAAACCCAACCACTGGCCAGACGCTTCCGCGATACCTGCATTACGCGCAAGCGCCAGATTGGGCGGCGAGAATCGCAGATGACGTATCGCCAGTCCCAGACAGCGTGCTCTGTGCAGAATGGGCATCAAACGGCCATCCTGGTTCTGGTCGACGACGATCACTTCAAAATCATGAAAGGTCTGTACCAGCAAGGAGTCGAACAAGCGATTGAGCTCACTGGTGCGTCCGACCGTGGCCAGAACCAGCGAGAAGTCACGCATGACAGGCTCCCGGATTCGGCGTGCGCGAAGCATCGCGCCATCGTCGTACGCAATAACGTGCCGTGTGTAAAAGATGCGACACCGGATTGCGTCCGGTATGTGTCAGCCTGACCCGCAAATCCTCACGCATGGCAGCACTGCGCTCGCGTGTGGACAGGCTGCCCGCATGTTCTCGAAATGCGGTCAGTGGCACATCCATCTGTAGCGGCTCAGTCAATCGGGAGAGTCGCAGCCACAGATCGTAGTCCATCGCGTAGCGCAGCGAGGTATCGAAACCACCGACCTCTGACATCAGCGAGCGTCTGACAAAGCACGCCGGATGCGGAATGAAGTTCCCGCGCAAAAGCTGGCGCCGGCTGTAGCGCGGCGCAATATAGCCCTCGGGTGTCAGTTGTCCACCGATGACATTCAGGGTGCGCCCGAACAGCCAGCTGCAGCGCGTGGTGCGAAAACTCTCGGCCACGATCTTCAGCACATCCGCATGCAAATAAAAATCATCTGAATGAAGGAAGGCGACAATCTCGCGGGTCGCCACGGCCAGACCCGCATTCATCGCATCACTGATGCCATTGCATCGGTTTTTAATCAGTGTGACGGGATAATCGATCTGGCTGATACGTTCCAGCGTGCCATCCGTGGATCCGCCATCGACAAAAATATAGTCGATATCCACCGCTTCTTGCCCGAGGACAGAGCGGATCGATTCGGCCAGCCATGGCTCGCTGTTGCGAGTGCAGGTGATGATGGAAAAACCGGGTAGCAAAGGTGTCATGGGCGTCAGCAGGCAATAGGACCGGGTGGCAGGGAATACAGAGCGAGCAGGCGGCCCGCAGCATGGGTAGCGTCCGCAGGTGCGTGAGGGGATACGGTGGCTTCTTCGTTTGGTGTGTAATTCAGCAAGGCCTCGGCCAGCGCTTGCAGGTTGTTATGCAGGCGCAGCTGATCGGGTCGGCTGGCATAGATGCTCAACTCAGGTGTGCCGCCGCGGTGCAATGCGAAAACCGTTTTGCCGAGCAGTAGTCCCTCCAGCACCGTCGAAGAACACGCTTCCTCGCACAGCGATGGCACGACGATCACCTGTGCACGCGCGGCCAGCGTCAGTGTGGCCTCGATGCTTTGCCAGCCATGAAAAGTCACCTGCGGATAGCATTCCCGCAGACGGGCTTCCTCTTCGCCGTCGCCGGCGATATCCAGCGCAATGCGACTGCCAAGGTAAGGCTTCAGATGTTCCAGCAACGCGCTGATACCCTTGGCCGGATAAAGCTTTGCAGCGATGAATACCTTCAGTCGACGGTCAGTCACGGACGTCCGGACACCGTGTCTTGCTGCCTGAACCTGTGCGGTATCAATGAAATTATGGATGGTCACGCCCCAGCGATTTTCGCTAAAGCTGCGCGATAAATTTCGGCGCAACATGTCGGAGACGAAGACGGTCTTGTGCCGGCTAAAGCCCGTCTGAACTTCATGACGATACTGCCGAACCGCCATCGAAGAAAGACGGCGCTGCAGCCAATTGGGGTGCCAGGTACGGCAGCCAGCGCAGGCCTCTGGCGCTGTCTCGTTACAGACGGCGCCGCGCCGAAAGCGCGTGTGTGTCAGGCAGTCACTGCCCTGATCATGACGTGTCTGTAAAAAATTGATGGTCGGTGGCAGGTAGAAAGCCACATTCGGCAAATGACCGTGATAGTGAATCACGTCATATTCATCGGCACGTCGCTGCATCGCCCTCGCAAAACGTCGGGCCAGCAGACTGCGTTTGCCCGGCATGAAAATACCCAAAGTCATTTCTTTCCAGCCGCTGAACTGGCCGTGCAACTCGGGGAAAAAATGGCCATCAAAATCGCGTAGCTCGCTGACCGCCGTCGCCGGATAATCATCATTGCCCATCAGGTCTACCTGATGACCTGCTTCTCTCAGCGCACTGCAAAGCACCAGCACATGACGTGCAAGTCCGCCCATTGAGGGCGTTGGCAGATCTTCGCTGGCCATCAGGATGCGCATCTCAGCGAACTCTCGGCAGGTAACGACGCGTCGATGACCACAGGGCATGACGTTCATCGAAGCTGACCACGAACATCAATCCGCCTGCGACCAGGGTCAGTGTCGATGCGATACCTAAAATTAGCATGCCGTTCAGACTGGCTGGCAACCAGTGTTTCAGAGGCAGCATCAGTAACAGGGCGCCGGTACCGGTCATCAGACCCGGTAGCCACGAGAGCCGCATCGTGTCCGACAGTGTGATCGGTATGGTGCGTCCATGGACATAGATCAGAAAGGCCGCTGTCATCAGCACCGATGCCAGCAGATGACCAACGGCTGCGCCCATGATGCCACCGGTCTGGGTACCGATAAAAACCAGCGGCACGCCGATCAGGCCGCGGATCAGCGCAAAGCTGCCGGTCACGCGCGGATGTCCGAGCCCGTCGTTGACCATCGAAGGTACATGCGTGAGCGAATCCGTCAGCAAGCCCAGCGTGACCAGCAGCAGTACCGGGTAACTGGCGGTGACAAATTCTGGCCCCACCCAGCGCCGCAGAAATTCTTCGCCAGTCAGGGCGATCAGGCCGAGCACGGCGAGATTGATGTAAGTCAGTAGCCGGGTCACATCCAGAACCATGCGGCGCAACTGCGTTGACTCACCGACGGCAGAAAGCGCGGATACGCGTGGATAGATCACGCTGGAGAGACGCGAAGTGAGCCCCAGTATCCGGCTGGCCAATTGTGATGGCACGGCGTAAAAGGCCAGCGCGACAGGGCCGGCCAGCGCGCCGATAATCAGCTTGTCACCATGCTGATGCAACATGGACGCCAGTCGGGACAAATAAGCATAGGCAGAAAAGCGACTGAGGTCTGACGCCACTGAGCGCCGTGGCCATGCGGGTGTGAGCTTCAGATCCAGACGTGAGACCAGCCACACCAGCCACAGACTGTGCAGTGCCGATACCGCGATGCGTGCGCCGATCACACCAGCGACGCCGCCACCAGCCACAGCAATCGCAGCCGAGACGATATTGACCAGCACCCCGAAAAAAGCTTCGCCTTGTGCTGCGCGGTCATAGCGCTGCAAAGCTTGCGGCACGATCATCAGGTAGTTCTGCCATTGAGCGATCAGAAATCCCAGCCCGGCCAGCTGCAAGGCTTGCAGTGTTTGTTCTGCTGCTACCACAGAGGTTTTGAAAAAAAAGCTCAACAGCGGCGATGCAAAGACATACAGCAGCAAACAGCCCGTCAGTCCGAGGACCGTGTAGAAAATGAATCCGAACCAGAAGGTTTCCGAAAATCGTTCATGGTCCTTTTGTGCGTGGTAATGCGCGAGGTACCGTATCGATCCTGCCGAGAGGTTGATGTCAAACACACCAAAGTATCCAACGATGGAACTGATCAGTGTGACGATGCCGAAGCCTTCCAGTCCCAGTCCGCCGATCAGTAAAGGCACGGTGGCCAGTGCAACAACTGCTGGAATGGCAGAGCCGCTCAGGTTCCAGAGCGAGTTACGCAGCAGCATAGAGCGACCGGTGGGTAGATGAATGGCGGGCGCTTGCATACCGTGTCAGATAAGGCAAAGACAGCGTCAGCCCGATCAGCAGCATGGTGCGGAACTCGATGACCGGTGTGCCGATCAGCAGGGTCGGCATCCAGAATAAAAATCCTGCAAAGCCGGCATCAGCGAGTAGTGCGCTATTGCCTTTCATATTTTTTCGGTACCGGAGGTAATGCAGAGAAAAAGCAGCCAGCAGCGCGAGGAAGGCGGTCAGACCGACCAGTCCGGATTTCAGCACCAGATGACCGAAACCACTGTGCACGAAATCAAATTTTCCGAAGTGGTAATCGAGTATGTCTTCATTACCGTAGTAGGTGCCCCAGCTACCCAGACCAAATAACCAGTAACCCTCCAGACTGCGGGCCGCAGCTTCAAGTTCATAAAACCGGCTGACGTCGGTGCCGCGATCGGGCCCCACGTCATACAGCAGGGATGCGATAAAGCTCTGATTGCCTGTGCTGAAGCGCAGTCGCTGCTGGACCAGTATGCCGGCGGCCGGAATCATCGCCAGCACACCCAATCCGCCCACCAGCCATCGGCGTTGCCAGGGGAGTCGCCACAGCAGAACAGCAAACATCAGTGATAGTCCGACCAGCGATGATCGGCGAAAGGACAGTACCACCGTCGCGATTTCTGCAACCAGCCAGCCCAGCAGCAGGGTGCGTCGGGCCAGCGACATGCGAACGCCGGGCATCAGCAGCAACCAGGCAAGGCAAAAGGCTGCCAAGGCGGCAATATAGTTGTCTCCAATATCGAAATACACCAGTCGTATATCGAGGCTTTCAAAATTGCGGTAAGGATTGGCACTGTCCCCGCCAAACGCCACGTAGCGAACGAGACCGAAAACAGCGCGCAGCGCAGCCAGTGACAGGATAAGCAAGAGCAGGCGTTGTCGGTGCTGCTCAGTCGTCA
Organism: Burkholderiaceae bacterium; assembly: GCA_044353075.1. Taxonomy (GTDB): domain Bacteria; phylum Pseudomonadota; class Gammaproteobacteria; order Burkholderiales; family Burkholderiaceae_D; genus Pernthalerella. The sequence goes on along the minus strand of JBILCO010000019.1, from coordinate 3,088 downwards.
GTGCGGTGACCAACAACACCGTGAACAGCAGCATGTTGAGCACATTGAGAATGCCGCTATAGCTGAGTATGGCAGGCAGCGCTTGATCGGCCATCAGTCCCAGTGTCAGATGCGCGATCAAAAGAAAACCGAATGCCGCCAGAAATCCCGGGAAGGGTGAAGGCATGATCGCCTGATGGGGATTGACGATAGTGCGGATGGCCAGAGCGGCACAAGAAAGCCACAGCAACAGATTGATCAGAGAAAAATAAAACAGCCCGGTGCCCCGCGCATAGATGGTGTTCTCTTCCTGTAACTGGCCCCAAGTGGACGAAGAAAAAAGAAAAAGTATGGCAATAAAACCCAGCGCGACGACCGATGGCATGCGAATACAAATCGCCAGCGTCACGGGCAGCAGAATCAATGCCGCAATCAGAATGAAAAAAGGATCGCCTGCAGAAGGGGATGACATCGTCGGTCGGTACCGTTGGATTGGCTGAGCGTGCGCGAATCAGAGACGAAGACGGGGTGGCTCGTGCGTCCCTGTCACGGCAGGCATGGTTTTACTGAGTGTTTGCGCCTGAATGAAATCCAGCACCGTCCGCTGCAGGCCTTCGCGCAAAGTGATCTGTGGTTCCCAGCCGAGCGTACGCAGACGGGTTGAGTCGAGCAGTTTTCTGGGCGCGCCATCGGGCTTGCTGCGATCGAATACGATATGACCTTCATAGCCCACCGCCTCGGCTACTTGCATAGCCAATGCAGCGATACGAATTTCTTCACCACTGCCCGCATTCACATGCGAACACTGTGGCTTAGTCAGTTTCTCCAGCACGTCTCTGGGCTGATTCATCAGCCACAGACAGGCATGCGCCATGTCATCGACGTAGAGAAATTCACGCAAGGCTTCACCGCTCCCCCAGACCTGAACTTCAGCTTGTCCGGCCTGCTGAGCTTCATGAAAGCGGCGTATCAATGCGGGCAGCACATGACTGTCCTGTGCATGAAAATTGTCACCCGGACCATAAAGATTGGTGGGCATGATGCTGCGAAAATCAGTGCCGTATTGCCGGTTATAGCTCTCGCAGAGCTTGACGCCGGCAATTTTTGCGATCGCATAAGGTTCATTCGTCGGTTCCAGTTCGCCACTGAGCAGATACTCTTCGCGCATCGGCTGCGGTGCGTTGCGCGGATAAATGCAGGAGGAGCCGAGGAAGAGCAGACGTTTTACCCGGTGACGCCAGGCATGGTGAATGACATTGGTTTCGATTTGCAGATTCTGGTGAATGAATTCTGCGGGATAGCTGTTGTTGGCATGAATGCCGCCGACACGGGCTGCGGCCAGATAAACGATATCAATGGCATGGCCGGCAAAAAATTCATCCACCTGTTCTGCGTCGCACAAATCCAGCTCATCATGAGCGCGCAGAATAAGCTGGCTATGTCCGCGCTGACGCAGCGCCCGTACCAGTGCCGAACCCACCATACCGCGATGGCCTGCGACAAAAATTCTTTCTATCGGTCGCTTACTCATGATGGGCAAAGGCCTCAAAGCCATTCTCGCGAATCAGCGCGTACTTGCGTGCGGCAGCAAGATCGCTGTCAACCATTTCCCTGACCAGCGCATCAAACGACGTTCGAGCCTCCCATCCCAGTTTTTCACGAGCCTTGCTCGCATCGCCCAGCAGCGTCTCGACCTCGGTCGGACGGAAGTAGCGCGGATCAACGCGCACAATCACCTGCCCGGCGCGCACGCCCGGATGATCGCCAGGGTTTTCGACGCAGGCGAAGCTGTCCGATCCTGAGCCGTGCCATGACAACTGCATACCCAGTGCGCGTGCTGCGTGATCAACAAAATCCCGCACGCTGTGCTGCCGGCCTGTTGCGATCACAAAATCTTCGGGAGCGTCCTGCTGCAGCATCATCCACTGCATCTCGACATAGTCGCGCGCGTGTCCCCAGTCGCGCCGCGCATCCAGATTGCCGAGGTACAGACAATCCTGCAGTCCCAGTGCCATGCGCGCCAGTCCGCGAGTAATCTTGCGCGTGACAAAGGTCTCGCCACGCATCGCAGATTCATGATTAAACAGAATGCCGTTGCAGGCATAAAGCCCATAAGCCTCGCGGTAATTCACCGTAATCCAGTAGGCGTACAGTTTCGCGGCCGCATAGGGACTGCGCGGGTAGAACGGTGTGCTTTCGCGCTGCGGTATTTCTCGGACCTTGCCGAACAATTCCGAAGTTGAGGCCTGATAAAAGCGCGTCTTTTTCTCCAGACCCAGAATGCGTATGGCTTCCAGCAACCGCAGCGTACCCAGGGCATCCGAATTGGCGGTGTACTCCGGCTCTTCAAAAGACACTGCCACATGACTTTGGGCTGCCAGGTTGTAAATCTCATCGGGCTGGGTCTGCTGAATGACGCGAATCAGCGACGCGGTATCGGTCATGTCGGCATGGTGCAGCACGAAGCGACGTGGCGACTCGTGCGGGTCCTGATACAAATGATCGATACGACCGGTATTGAGTTGAGAGCTGCGTCGCTTGATGCCATGGACGAGATAATTTTTCGATAGCAGCAGTTCCGAGAGATAGGCGCCATCCTGCCCGGTCACGCCGGTGATGAGTGCGACCCGTTCATTCGGGGTGTGTCTGGGTTCAGAAGGAATCATGTGTGCCGGCGTGTCCTGAGTGATTGAGCATGGTGCTATTGTGCGGTGCTCCTGTTTTGGCGAATTGCGCGTTCTCATGGCCGCACACGACCTTGGGGATCGCTCAATAGCCATCCGGGTGCGTGCGCTGCCAGCGCCAATGATCGACACACATGTCAGCCAGGCGTTTTTCGGCGCGCCATCCCAACAGGGCATGCGCCGCTTCAGGTGATGCATAACAGCTGGCGACATCACCCGGACGGCGGCCGGAAAAGCGGACCGGTATCTTTTTTTCGCAAGCGGCTTCGAAGGCTGCGACAGCTTGCAGCACACTCACGCCACGACCGGTACCCAGATTGACGGTAAAGCTGCCGGTATGGCTGAACAAACGCTCCAGTGCTGCCAGGTGTCCGCGTGCCAGATCCATCACGTGGATGTAATCACGCACACCGGTGCCATCCGGC
>JBILCO010000133.1:0-6181 GCA_044353075.1 Burkholderiaceae bacterium | reverse complement strand
AGGAGATGCTGAAAAAGCTCGAGAGCAAAGGCATTCGCGGTCTGGCGTACTGGGATAACGGCTTCAAGATGATGAGCTCGAACCGCGCCATGCGTGTGCCGGCTGACATGAAAGGTCTGAAGCTGCGGATTCAGTCCTCTAAAGTGCTGGATGAGCAAATGCGTGCGCTCGGCGCCAATCCGCAGGTGATGGCTTTTTCGGAGGTTTATCAGGCCATGCAAACTGGTGTGGTGGATGGGGGCGAAAATCCACCGTCGAATATCTTCACGCAAAAAATGCACGAGGTGCAAAAACATCTGACAGCAACCAACCATGGTTACATCGGTTATGCAGTCATCGTGAATAAAAAATTCTGGGACAAGCTGCCGCCGGATGTGCGCACGCAACTTGACGGCGCGATGAAGGAGGCGACTGATTATGCCAACCAAATTGCGCAGCAGGAAAATGATCAGGCATTGGAAAGCATTCGCAAGTCAGGCAAGACCGTGATTTATGTGCCGACGGAGGCTGAGCGCGCCGAATGGCGCAAGGCGCTGGTCCCAGTGCACAAAACCATGGAAGACCGTATCGGCAAAGAACTGATTGCGGCCGTGAATAAAGCCACCGCAGCGAAATAAGCATGCGCTGCGATCGTTTTATGTTGCAACGCTCTTAGCCGAATTCACATGCCACGCGAACCCATAATCTGGCCTCACGGATGAAAATTCTTGATCACCTCGAAGAGTGGCTGATCGCGTCCCTGATGGGCGCGGCAACGCTGATTATCTTTATCGCCGTACTGCATCGCTATGCGTCCGGTCTGGCCATCCCGGGTTTGCAGGACTGGCTGCTGCGTCTCAACACCAGCTGGGCGCAGGAGCTGACCATTTATCTGTTTGTCTGGATGGCGAAGTTCGGCGCAGCGTATGGCGTTCGTACCGGCATTCACGTGGGTGTCGATGTGTTGGTCAATCGTCTGAATGAACGTCATCGTCGTCAGTTCATTTTGTTCGGTCTGCTGGCCGGTGCCACTTTCACTGGCGTGATTGCGGCGCTCGGTGCCGACTTTGTGTATGAACTCTCGGATACCTCGAGTACCTCAGAGGTTCTGGAGATCCCGATCTGGATCGTCTATCTGGCCATCCCTCTCGGATCCTCGCTGATGTGTTTTCGTTTTCTGCAGGTTGCCTGGCGCTTTGCGCGCGGCGGTGAACTGCCGGTTCATGATCATTCGCATGTCGAAGGTCTGACCGAGGATGCAGCGGAGGGCCGACAGTGAACGCGCTCTTCATCTTTGTGCTGTTGGTCGTGCTGATGCTGAGTGGCATGCCGATTTCGATTGCGCTCGGCCTGACGGTGCTGAGCTTTCTGTTCACCCTGACCGATGTGCCCGTACAGGCGGTGGCGCTGAAACTTTTCACGGGTATCGAAAAGTTTGAAATCATGGCGATACCGTTCTTCATCCTGGCGGGTAATTTCCTCACGCATGGCGGTGTAGCACGGCGCATGATTGATTTTGCGACGTCGATGGTAGGTCATTGGCACGGCGGCCTCGCGTTGTCCGGTGTACTGGCTTGCGCACTGTTTGCGGCGGTCTCGGGCTCTTCACCTGCCACTGTGGTGGCGATCGGATCGATACTGCTGCCCGCGATGCAGCGTCAGGGCTATCCAAAATCGTTTGGTGCCGGCGTGGTCACCACCTCCGGTGCGCTGGGCATTCTGATACCGCCATCGATTGTGATGGTGATGTATTCGGTATCAACCAATACCTCCGTCGGCAAGTTGTTCATGGCCGGTGTGATACCTGGCCTGATGCTTGCGTTCCTGTTGGGTCTGACCACTTGGGTGCTAGCCCGCAAAAATAAGTATCCGCGAATGCCACGCGCGAGCGTTGCCGAGCGCTGGCGTGCATTCCGACGCAGCGTCTGGGGTTTGCTACTGATCGTGGTCGTGATTGGCGGGATCTACAGCGGCATGTTTACGCCAACTGAGGCAGCGGCGGTGTCGGCCGTGTACGCGTTTGTGATTGCCGTATTTGTTTATCGTGACATGGGCCTGCGGCAGGTACCTAAAGTGCTTCTGGATTCAGCATCCATGTCGGCGATGCTGCTCTACATCATTACCAATGCCGTCTTGTTTTCCTTCCTGATGACCAGCGAAGGCATACCGCAGGCGATGGCTGGCGGGATCATGGATATGGGGCTGGGTGTCGTTGGCTTCCTGTTAGTCGTGAACCTGCTGTTACTGGTGGCGGGTAATGTGATGGAGCCCTCCTCCATCGTTCTGATTCTGGCGCCTATACTGTTCCCGGTGGCGATGGCGCTGGGCGTAGATCCAGTTCACTTTGGCATCATCATGGTGGTAAATATGGAAATCGGCATGTGCCATCCGCCAGTGGGTCTGAACTTGTATGTGGCGTCCGGCATCACGAAGATGGGCATCACCGAACTGACGATCGCGGTGCTGCCTTGGCTAATGACGATGGTCGGCTTCCTGATGCTCGTGACTTACATACCGCAGATTTCGCTTTGGTTGCCGAGGCTGGTTTTTGGCAGCTGACAGGTAGTTGGCGCGCAATTGACATGCAGCCCACACGTAGTTGAAAAATTTGCGCGCCAGGTCTGGTGTTCGTGAAAGAGATAAACGATGAGCCCGCATACCACCGAATTATTTTCTGCGATTGTGCCTGCGCCGTTCGGCGCGATCGGTATCCGCAGTTCCGGTGATGTTTTGCAGGAGCTGAGCTATTTGCCGCCGCAGTACAAGGTCAAACCGGCAAGCGACAAGCTCACCAAAAAAGTGGCGATGCAAGTGGTCGCCTATCTAAAAAATCCCGATTACGTCTTTGATCTGGATTTGCCCGACGTCGGTACCGAACATCAGCGCAAGGTCTGGTCGTTGATCAATGCCATCCCGCGAGGTAAGGTGCTGACTTACGGTGAGGTCGCTCACAAAAGTCGCTCCGCGCCGCGTGCAGTGGGGCAGGCCTGTGGCGCCAACTGGTTTCCGCTGATTATTCCCTGCCATCGCGTCACAGCGATGGGTGGCATCGGTGGTTTTGCGCGGCATGACGGTGGATTTCATCAGAGCGTCAAACGCTGGCTGCTGCAACATGAGCAGGTACCGGGCTTCTGATGACGGCGACTGTGTCGACCCAAGAGCGCCCGGGCCAAGCGATTGCCGATGAGTTCTGCGATGCGCTGTGGCTGGAAGATGGTCTGTCAAAAAATACGCTGGAAGCGTACAAGCGTGATCTGATGCTTTTTGCCGGCTGGCTGATGACGGAGCGTTCAAAAACGCTCTACGAAGCGACCGATGCGGATCTGAATGCCTACTTCGCCTTCAAACATCCGGACAGCAAGGCCAGTTCCGCCAATCGTCGTCTGGCAGTCTTGCGGCGGTTTTATCAGTTTGCGCTGCGCAGTCATCGGGTCAGTGCTGATCCCTGCCTGCGTTTGCATTCGGCGAAGCAAGCGCCGCGCTTTCCCAAAACGCTTTCCGAGCAACATGTTGAAGCCTTGCTTGCCGCGCCGGATATCCACACCCCGCTGGGACTGCGTGACCGCACGATGCTCGAATTAATGTATGCGAGTGGTCTGCGCGTATCCGAACTGGTGCTGTTAAAGAGTATCGAGGTCGGCATGAATGAAGGCGTTTTGCGGGTGACAGGCAAGGGCAACAAGACCCGTCTGGTGCCGTTTGGCGAAGAAGCGCGGATGTGGATCGAGCGTTATCTGCGCGACGCACGCAGTACGATCCTGAACGGAAAAATCAATGATGCGTTGTTCGTGACTGCCTTGGGCGGCCCCATGACGCGACAAATGTTCTGGACGCTGATCAAGAAATATGCGCTGCAGGCAGGCATCAACGCACCGCTGTCACCACACACTTTGCGCCATGCGTTTGCGACGCATTTGCTCAACCATGGTGCTGATCTGCGTGTGGTGCAACTCCTGCTCGGTCATGCCGATATCTCGACCACGCAGATTTATACGCATGTTGCGCGTGAGCGCCTGAAGAAAATACACGCAAAGCATCATCCTCGGGGATGACGAGTCCACTACTGCATAATGGCGTCACTTCACTGACCGAAAACCTATGAATACAGCAATGATGAATACGATTTTGTTTGCCCTGGGCGCTTATTTGATCGGCTCAGTATCGTTTGCGATTGTGGTCAGCAAATTGCTCCGGCTCGACGATCCGCGGTCCTACGGCTCGCAAAATCCCGGCGCGACCAATGTGCTCAGGACCGGCAACAAACTCGCGGCAGCGCTGACGCTGCTGGGCGATTGTGCGAAAGGCTGGGTGGCTGTTGCACTCGCCATCCAATTCAGTGAGCCGCTGGGTCTCGGAAAGACCGGCATTGCGCTTGCTGCGTTCGCTGCCTTTGCAGGTCATTTGTGGCCAGTGTTTTTCGGGTTCAAGGGGGGCAAAGGCGTTGCGACAGCGCTGGGCGTGTTGCTGGCATTGAGCCCACCGGTGGGTGTGACGACCTTGTGCACCTGGATCATCATTGCCTATACCTGGCGGTATTCTTCACTCGCCGCCCTGGTGGCCGCCGTTTTTGCACCGATTTATGAGCTGCTGCTGTTTGGACCGGGCCCCAAACTCGCCGCTATCCTCCTGATGAGCATCTTGCTGGTGTATCGCCACCGGGGCAATATCAGCAACCTGTTGGCCGGCAAAGAAACACGTCTGGCCAGACGGTCCGAAAGAATGGCGGAAAAAAATTCTGCGACTGATTCTGCAGCTGGTTCTGCAACCGAGCCCCCGAAAGAGTAATCAACAGATCAATCAGTCAATCAATCGATGCATCAATCGCATCCAGTGGCCAGCGCGGTTTGACATTGAAGCCGTAATCACATCGAGCAGCCTGTGGATTGCGCGCAATGCGTAAGGCACCGGCCAGTGCAATCATCGCGCCGTTGTCGGTGCAAAGTGCCAGATCCGGATAAAACACCTCAAAACGTTTTTTAGCAGCTGCGGTATTCAATGCCTGGCGCAGCTGCGAATTCGCACCGACACCGCCGGCAATCACGAGCCGTTTCATCCCGGTTTGTTTTACCGCAGCCAGACATTTCGCGACCAGTACTTCCACGATCGCATCCACGAAAGCGCGTGCAATCGCTGCCCGCGTGGCTTCGGACAATTCACCCGGCTGTTTTTTTACCAGTGTCAGTACGGCTGTTTTCAAGCCGGAAAAACTGAAGTCCAGATTTTTTGAATGCAGCATCGGGCGCGGCAATTCAAACGTGCCAGGGTCACCGGACTCGGCCAGACGCGAAATCGCCGGTCCGCCCGGATAACCGAGTCCGAGCAGCTTGGCTGATTTATCAAAGGCTTCGCCAGCGGCATCGTCCAGCGTCTCGCCGAGCATTGTGTATTGGCCCACCTCGTCAACGCGCATCAGTTGGGTATGGCCGCCTGATACCAGCAGCGCCACAAAAGGAAATGCGGGCGGTTGCGCTGCCAGCAAAGGCGAGAGCAGATGGCCCTCCAGATGATGCACACCGATGACCGGTTTGTTCAGCGCCAGCGCCAGACCATTGGCCACCGAGGCGCCGACCAGCAAGGCGCCAGCGAGGCCAGGCCCCTGGGTGTAGGCAATCGCATCAATCGAAGCGATTGTTTCGCTGGCTTCGGCCAGCACCTGCTCCAGCAAAGGTATCGCGCGGCGCACATGGTCACGCGAGGCGAGTTCAGGAACAACGCCACCGTATTCGCCGTGCATTGCGACTTGCGAATGCAGTGCATGGGACAGCAAGCCGCGCTCGGTGTCATAAAGGGCGAGGCCGGTTTCGTCGCAGGAGGACTCGACACCAAGTACGATCATGGGAGCTGTCTGGAGGTTAGCGGTATTCTTGTGGACGCGTATTGTAATGGATAGGCTCGAAGCGATTGTTCCGTGACCTCGTTGGCAGTGTAAGCTTGCGACATGTCCAGTCACTCTCAATCATTCCCCGCTGCGCCTTTCATCCGCGAGATCGGTCGCGGCAAGAAAGGCGCGCGCGACCTGTCTCGCGACGATGCGCGCGCGCTGTATGCGGCGATGCTCGAAGGACGGGTATCCGACCTTGAACTGGGCGCCTTGCTGATCGGTATGCGGATCAAGGGTGAATCGGTTGACGAGATTGGCGGTTTTCTTGATGCGGCCGAAGCGTCCTTCGAGCCTTTGCAGGCGCCTCCCTCTGATAGTGCG
>JBILCO010000077.1:0-7794 GCA_044353075.1 Burkholderiaceae bacterium | reverse complement strand
TCGTCATCCCGAGTTACAACGGTTCGCGCCAGATGCCCAACCTGACGCCCTTGCTGGCTTGTCTGCTGGCGCGCGAGGGCGTCCCGGTGTTGATCCACGGCGTGCTGAGTGATCCCGGCCGTGTGACCACCGCAGAGATATTGGCGGAGATGGGCATAGCGCCTGTGCACGATGCAAAGGATCTGTCAGCAGCATTTGCACAGCAGCGCCCGGTATTCATGCCCGTGGCAACGCTCGCACCGCCACTGCATCGCATGCTGGCCTTGCGCCGCGTGCTTGGTTTGCGTAACTCCACCCATACGCTGGTGAAAATCATGCAGCCCTTTGCCCAGCCCGCTTTGCGGCTGGTGTCGTACACGCATCCCGAGTATCTGACGATGCTGACCGACTATTTTTCTACGGCCGCACCGGCGTCGCGCGGCGATGTTTTTCTGATGCGTGGCACCGAAGGCGAAACAGTAGCGAATGCAAAACGGGCGCAGGCGGTGATCTGGTTTCATCAGAATCAGGCGACAGAGCTCATTGAGAAACAGGCGCCGGTTGATGAATCGCCGCCCTTGCCAGCGTCCAGTGATGCCAAAACCACCGCGGACTGGATTCAGCAAGCGATCGAGGGGAAACAACCCGTGCCCGAGCCGATTGCCGAGCAGGTGCGGCAGTGCGTGCAGGTGGCGCGGCAGATGCGAGCGGGTTCATGAGCGAAATTCATGATGTGGCGGTAATTGGCGCGGGTGCCGCCGGCATGATGTGCGCCAGCGTCGCCGGGCAGCGCGGCAAGAGCGTGGTGCTGATCGATCATGCTGAAAAGCTGGCCGAAAAAATCCGCATTTCCGGCGGTGGCCGCTGCAACTTCACGAATGTGGATGCAACCCCACAAAATTTTTTATCGCAGAATCCGCATTTTTGCCGCAGTGCCTTGTCGCGTTACACGCCACAGGACTTCATTGCGCTGGTCAAGCGTTACAACATTCCCTTTCACGAGAAACACAAGGGGCAGTTGTTTTGCGACCGATCGGCCGAAGACATTATTGCCATGCTCAAGGCCGAATGCGATCTGGGTGGCGTGCGCTGGATGCGGCCGGTGCAGGTAAAGGCAATAGCCAAACAAGGGGAAGGCTTTCGCATCGGCACCCCGAACGGCGAGGTCTTGGCGCGGCAGGTGGTGATTGCGACCGGCGGGCTGTCGATACCCAAGATCGGGGCGACTGATTTCGCGTTTCGCATTGCTAAACATTTTGATATTCCACTGATTGCGCCACAACCCGGCCTCGTACCGCTGACCTTTGACACGCAGTCTTGGGAGCGTTTCGTGCCGCTCGCCGGTATTGCGATTGAGGTGGATATTGAAACCGGCCAGAAAAAAACGCGGGGACAGTTTCGGGAGGACTTGTTGTTCACGCATCGCGGGCTGTCAGGCCCGGCGGTCTTGCAGATTTCCAGTTACTGGCAGGAGGGCGCGACTCTGACCCTCAATCTGCTGCCGGGTCAGGATATTGCGCAGGCGCTGATCGAGGGCAAGCACAGTATTCGTAAAAATCTCGGCAACTGGCTTGCCCAACTGCTGCCGACCCGGCTGGCGGAGGGCTGGTTAATGGCCAATAGCTTCCAGCCGGATGCCCGACTGGCCGATTTGCCGGACAAGCAGCTGCGCCAACTCGGCGAATCCCTGAACCGCTGGACGCTGATCCCTCAGGGGTCGGAAGGGTATAAAAAGGCCGAAGTGACCTTGGGCGGCGTCGATACCCGTGCCTTGTCCCAGCAGACCATGATGGTCAACGCGGTGCCGGGCCTGTACTTCATTGGCGAAGCCGTGGATGTCACCGGCTGGCTGGGGGGCTACAACTTCCAGTGGGCCTGGGCTTCCGGCGTCGCCGCAGGCTTGTCGGTTTGATACGCTGGTGCCACGGAAAAGGATTTTCCCGTTCAGCTTCCTTCTGTTGCTTCCGGCTGCTATAATCGCCGGTTCCGGTTAAAACCAAGTCATTCCATTAACACATGACCACTATTCGCCTTAAAGAAAACGAGCCCTTCGAAGTTGCCATGCGCCGTTTCAAGCGCAGCATCGAAAAAACGGGTCTGCTGACCGAACTGCGCGCACGCGAGTTCTACGAGAAGCCGACTGCAGAGCGCAAGCGCAAGCTCGCCGCTGCCGTGAAGCGCCACTACAAGCGCATCCGCAGCCAGCAACTGCCCAAGAAACTCTACTGATCGCTGGCCTCGCCCCAGGGTGAGGCTGATGGATTGCAAACCCGCTCCGGCCAGTTCCGCAGCGGGTTTTGGTGTTTTTATACGCATTGATTCATGCCGGCAGGTATTTCACCGGCACCACCCCGACATCCTCTGAGGAGATTCCATGAGCTTGAAAGACCAGATTACCGACGACATGAAAGCAGCGATGCGCGCGAAAGACAGCGGCCGCCTTGCCACCATCCGCCTGCTGACAGCGGCGATCAAGCAAAAGGAAGTCGATGAGCGTATCGATGTCTCCGACGAGCAAGTGCTTGCCATCATTGAAAAAATGATCAAGCAGCGCAAGGATTCGATCAGCCAGTTCGAAGCCGGCGGTCGCCAGGATCTGGCGGATATCGAGAAAGCCGAACTCGCCATCTTGTCGACTTATATGCCCGCTGCGTTGTCAGAGTCGGAAGTGCAGGCCGAAGTCGCTTCGGCCGTGTCGGCAGTCGGCGCTTCCGGTCCGCAAGATATGGGCAAGGTCATGGGCGTACTCAAACCCAAGCTGGCCGGGCGTGCGGATATGACGGCCGTGTCGGCCATGGTCAAAGCCGCGCTTACAAAGTAAACGATTTGTTCCTCACTCTAACTCGGCATCCTCACTGACCCGTGATCCCGCAAAGCTTCATTCAGGATCTTCTGAACCGCGTTGATATTGTCGACGTGGTGGGTCGGTATGTGCAGCTCAAAAAAGGCGGGGCGAATTTCAGTGGCCTTTGTCCCTTCCATAACGAGAAATCACCCAGCTTTACCGTCAGTCCGACCAAACAGTTTTATCACTGCTTTGGTTGCGGCGCTCACGGCACGGCGATTGGTTTTCTGATGGAATATTCGGGCCTCGGTTTCGTCGAATCGGTAAAAGATCTGGCGCAGAACGTTGGTATGACGGTGCCCGAGCAGGAAGACCGGCTGCCGCCAGCGCAGCGCGCCGAGTTGCAGGCGAAAACACTCGCGCTGTCGGACGCGATGACACTGGCCTGCAATTTCTACCGACAACAATTGCGCGGCGCGCGCCCGGCGATTGACTATCTGAAGGGGCGCGGACTGACCGGCGAGATTGCTGCGAAATACTGGGTCGGCTATGCACCCGACGGATGGGACAGCTTGCGTCAAGTCTTTACTGAATACGAAAACGAGGCGCTGGTCGAGTCCGGTCTGGTTATTGACCGCAGCGATGAAGACAACAGCCAGCGCAAGCGTTATGACCGCTTTCGTGATCGCATCATGTTCCCGATCCGGAATACCAAAGGCCAGGTGATTGGTTTTGGTGGTCGTGTGATGGGCGCAGGCGAACCCAAATATCTGAATTCGCCCGAAACACCGCTGTTTCAAAAAGGCAGCGAGTTGTATGGCTTGTTCGAGGCGCGGCAGGCGATACGCGACAAAGATTATGTGCTGGTCACTGAGGGTTACATGGATGTGGTCGCGCTGGCGCAATATGGTTTCGAGCAGGCAGTCGCAACCCTGGGCACCGCCTGCACCGCGACCCATGTGCAGAAGCTGTTGCGCCAGACCGATAACGTGATTTTCAGTTTTGATGGCGATGCTGCAGGGCGCCGTGCAGCACGTCGCGCGCTGGAAGCTTGCTTGCCGCACGCCTCGGACAGCCGCGCGCTGAAATTTCTTTTTCTCCCCACTGAGCACGATCCCGACAGCTATGTGCGGGAACATGGGACTTCGCAGTTTGAGCGACTGGTGCAAGATGCCACACCCTTGTCTCAGTTTTTGATCAACGAGGTCACGGAAGGCAAAGACCTGAGTACTGCCGAGGGCAGGGCGCGTGCCCAATTTGATGCCAAGCCATTGATGCAGGCCATGCCGCCCTCCGCATTGCGTCTGCAGGTGCTGCGTCAGCTGGCGCAGGTCACTGACAGCACGCCCCAGGAGCTAGAGGGCTTGTTCGAGCTGGCCGCTTCCAGGTCGCCCGGCCGTGCGCCGGGTCCTGCCGTGAGGCGCAAGCCGCCTGTCGAGCTGGAGCGGCAAGTTTTGCGTCTGCTGCTTGCGCATCCGGGCATGCATGACGTTCTGGACAATCTCGCACTCGACCTGATCGCGCAAACGGCGCCTGATGCGGGCGTGACTTTGCGGGCGGTCGTGCAGGCTGCTGCTGGCTTGCCGGCGGGTGCCAGTCTTGGCGTCTTGTCAGAGGCGCTCCGTGCGCAGGGCGTGGAATTAGGTTCGCTGATTGCAGAGATTGCCGCGGAGCCTATGTCCGAGCCCGATCTCGCCCGAAAGGAACTCAGCGGTGCAATCCGGCAAACCCGGATGAAATCACTCAGAGCCGAGTTGGAGCGGCTCGCCGCGACCGGGCTTGGGTCCGATACGGAGAAAGTGCGTTACCGGGAAATTTCAGTGGAACTTGAAAAACTCCGTGCAGTGGCCGATAAAGAAGGCAGGGACTGAGGTGGGCTATTTCAGGCACCGAAGTCCGGGCTTCGCACACACTTGCAGAATGTCAGCTTATGCTCAAATGGCAACGGACACGGCGATGATTTATCCGACAATTGCCGGATTGGCACAGACGGCTTATCAGGCCGCTGTTCAACGCCTGAGGCGAGGGGCTGAAGCCCTCCCTCTGGTATAATAGAAAGCTTTTTTACGAACATGTGTTTTCATTATTTCCGGGCACATGGTGCAGTTTTTTACTCCGCTGGACCCGCGGCCACAGATCGTGCAGAACATTTCGGCGCAAAACGCGACCGTACTGCCAAACGGCTGAAATAATCAGCCCCGACCGCACTCCAGTTCCCATTGCAGCATCGGCAATTCCCACTGGTGGATAGACCCATGGCGACAAATAAAAAATCCGTTAAAACTTCTGCAACCAAATCGAAGGCAGCTCAGCCGGCGAAGAAGCGCACGACTACAGCCGTCGCCAGCAAGCCGGCAAAGTCGGCGGCGAAGACTGTGGCACGCAAGGTGGTTGCGAAACCGGCTGCGAAGTCTTCAGCAAAACCCGCATCAAAGTCCGCATCAAAGTCCGCGGCTAAGCCTAAGCTTGCGGCGGTAAAAAAGATAGCGAACAAAGCGACCCCGAAAGCTGTCTCAAAAGCCGGCAAGCTCCCTGCCAAGTCGGCACCCAAGAAGCCTGTAAAGGCCGCTGCCGTTCCAAGTAAAACCGGGGCGAAGACGGCGACCAAGGCGATAGCCAAACCCGTTGTCACGCCCAAAGCACCTACGAAGAAAGTTGTTGTGACGAATCGGAAACCTGAACCAACAGTTGTCGCCAAAAAAGCGGCTGTCGAGTCGAAAGAAGTGGCCAAGACTGATCATCAGATTATGTCGGTCAAGCAGACGACCGATGCTGCTGCGCTGGCAGCCATTGATACCTCGGGCTACATCCTGCCAGGCATCAAGGTGCCCGGTCGTCGCGGTCGCAAGCCACGCGATTTTCAGCCTGAGAATGAAGAAATTGCGGCACTCAATGCTGTTGAGCGTGCAGAAATCAAAGCGGCCGACAAGGCACGCGCACGTGATCGTAAAGCCAAGGAAAAACAATTCCTCAAGGATGCTTTTTCAGCCGACTCCGAAGCCACCGAAGAAGAGATCGAACGCCGCCGTCAGAAGCTCAAGACTCTGATCAAGCTGGGCAAGGATCGCGGCTTCCTGACACACGCAGAAATTAACGATCACCTGCCAGAAAATATTGTTGATCCGGAAGCCATCGAAGGCATCATCAGCACCTTCAATGACATGGGCATTGCGGTCTACGAGCACGCGCCAGATGCGGAGGCGCTGCTGCTGTCGGACAACGTGGCGACAGTTGCCAACGATGATGATGCCGATGCGGCTGCCGAGGCTGCGTTGCAGACCGTGGATTCCGATTTCGGCCGTACGACCGACCCCGTGCGCATGTACATGCGCGAAATGGGCTCGGTTGAACTGCTGACACGCGAAGGCGAAATCGAAATTGCCAAGCGTATCGAAGGTGGCCTGAAAGACATGATCCAAGCGATCTCGGCTTGCCCGATGACGATCTCCGAAATTCTGGCCATGGCAGAGCGCATCGAAAAAGATGAAGCCAAAATCGACGAAGTCGTTGACGGTCTGGTAGATCCGAATGCGCCTGACGATGCACCTATACCGCCCGCCCCGATCAAATCTGCTGCTGCGGCAGATGATGACGAGGAAGACGGCGACGAGGATGAAGAGGAAGAAGGCGAAGAGGAAGAAGGAAACGCTAATGGCGGCGCTGCCGGTTTCTCGGCGGAGCAGCTTGAACAACTGAAGCGTGATTCGCTGGCAAAGTTTGCGACCATCTCGACGCACTTCGACAAGATGCGCAAGTCGTACGAGAAAGAGGGCTACAACTCCAAGCAGTACGTGAAATCGCAGGAAGCGATTACTGATGAGCTGATGGGCATCCGCTTCACCGCCAAGGTGGTCGAGAAGCTCTGCGACACGCTGCGCGGTCAGGTGGATGAAGTGCGTCAGATTGAGCGTCAGATTCTGGATCTGTCGGTCAACAAGTGCGGCATGCCGCGCGCTCACTTCATCAAAGTCTTCCCTGGCAACGAGACCAACCTCAAATGGGTGGATGGCGAAGTCAGCGGGAACCATTCGTACAGCGTCATGCTGGCTCGTAATGTGCCCGCGATCAAAGAGTTGCAGCAGAAGTTGCTCGACTTGCAGGCGCGCGTCGTCTTGCCGTTGCCTGATCTTCGCGAAATCAACAAGAAGATGGCCGCGGGTGAAACTCGTGCCCGCAAGGCCAAGCGTGAAATGACTGAAGCCAACCTGCGTCTGGTCATTTCGATTGCGAAGAAGTACACCAACCGTGGTTTGCAGTTCCTCGACCTTATTCAGGAAGGCAATATCGGTCTGATGAAGGCGGTGGACAAATTCGAATATCGTCGCGGCTACAAGTTTTCAACCTATGCGACCTGGTGGATTCGTCAGGCCATCACACGCTCGATCGCCGATCAGGCGCGCACCATTCGTATCCCGGTCCACATGATCGAGACCATCAATAAGATGAACCGCATCTCGCGGCAGATCTTGCAGGAAACCGGCGCTGAGCCGGATCCGGCAACGCTGGCCATCAAGATGGAAATGCCTGAGGACAAGATCCGCAAGATCATGAAGATCGCCAAAGAGCCGATCTCCATGGAAACGCCGATCGGTGACGATGATGATTCCCATCTGGGCGACTTCATCGAAGACAACAACACGCTGGCCCCGGCTGATGCGGCGCTGCATGCGTCCATGCGTGGTGTGGTCAAGGACGTGCTGGATTCCCTCACCCCGCGTGAAGCGAAAGTCTTGCGCATGCGTTTTGGGATCGAAATGTCGACCGACCACACGCTGGAAGAGGTTGGGAAACAGTTTGATGTCACCCGCGAGCGCATTCGTCAGATCGAAGCCAAGGCCCTTCGCAAGCTGCGGCACCCGTCACGTTCGGACAAGCTCAAGAGTTTCCTCGAGGGCGGTTAATTAGCTTCCTGCGGCAGGAAAAATTTCCTCGCCGCAGGGGCTATCCGGCGCTAGAATCTTGTCTTAATGACAGCCCGGTTTCGGGCCCCTAGCTCATGCTTGGTTAGAGCAGCGGACTCATAATCCGTT
>JBILCO010000018.1:0-14073 GCA_044353075.1 Burkholderiaceae bacterium | reverse complement strand
CTTCGGTATACACCTGCGCTAGCTGCCCGATGTTGTCGGGTGCGATCGTTTCAAAAAAGTGAATCAGTTTTTGCAAACTGGCGTCGTGATTCATAGGCCGGTCACTTTATGGATCAGTGAAAAATACCAGCGGTAGGGCAACAGTCTTGCCATGCGCAGCCAGTTGGTAAACCCTTTGGGAAAATGAATGTGGAAAACACCTTTTTCCATACCATTCACGATTTCTCGGGCGGCCTGTTCGGCGCTGATCAGGCCCGGCATGACAAACGTGTTTTGGGCTGTCGCGGGCGTGGCAACGAAACCCGGGTTAATCATGTAGACCGCGTGGCCACGGGGATGCAGATCGAAATACAGGGATTCGCACAGGTTGATCAGTGCCGCTTTCGTGGGACCGTATACCAGTGCTTTGGGCAAGCCCGAATAGCCCGCGACCGATGAGACGATGCCGATCCCGCCGGTTTGCTGGTGGAGCAAGGTGGGCAGCAGCGCATCAATGCAGTGAAATACGCCGCGTAAATTCACATCCAGTAGCTGGTTCACCACCGTCATGTCGAAATTGTCGACGCGCATTTCGTTGTAAGCACCGGCGACAATCAGCAGCAAGTCCAGTCCACCCCATGCGGCGAGTAACTCATCGCGCGCTGCCAGCACCTGCGCATGCTGCGTGACATCCAGCGGCAGTGCGAGGGCCTGAGGATGTCCGCCTGCAATCGCCGTCAGTGCATCGGCGTTACGCGCCGAGATCGCGACCCGCGCCCCTTTGTCCAGCAAGAGTTTGGCCGTCTCCGCACCGATGCCGGTCGAGGCACCGATCACCCAGATGCGTGCTCCCTGCCAGTGTCGGATACGCGGATTCATTGTGCGACCTGCAGGCGCATACAGCGCACCCGACGGATGGCGCGGTGGCGCTTGCAGCGACTGCGGCATTACTGAGGCCTCTTGCGAAATGAGAGCGTGACTTCGCCCAGCCGGATGCCGAACTTGCTCATGGCAGCGCGATTGAGCATCACGTTGTCATCCATCTGGTACATCCAGTCATCGAAATTAACGTGATACACCTTGCCATCGACCGGCAGTGCCAGTACATATTTCCAGTTCAGCGCGTTGCCACCGGTCGTACCATCAGCCTGGCCGACGACATCATCTGCGGTACCGATGTAGCGATTGTTACCGACCTTTTTCAGCGTCCACACGCGTTTTTGTGTGGTGCCGTCCGAGTAAGTGAAATCTTCGTCCAGCGTACCGGTATCACCATCCCAGCTGCAATGCATGACGACCGTGAATCGCTTGACCACCTTGCCCGAGCGATCCTGGAAAATGCCCCAGGCATCCAAGGTGCCGTTGAAATAGGTTTTCAGGTCGAGCACAGGCTGCTCGGCGGCGTAATCAGCGGGCGTCATCGTGGTTCCGCAGCCGGCCACAGCAAGGGCAAGCGCCAGTGTGGTTGATCTTATCCATGCATTCACCATTTATCTCCATCGAATTCATTCTGGTTGTATTCAGGTTTGATTCCGCATTTTCTGCGGCGGGTCGACAGTACATTCAGCATCACACTTGTTTCAGTGGTGAACGCCATAGCAGCAGCGCGGCACACACTTTCAGTACACACGGCAGTAACGCATACGCAATCACCAGCGCGCGCAATCCCTCTTCACTGGCCTGCCCCGGTGTATAGCCCAGCCAGTCCAGCAGGGGCAAGGCAATGCCGGCGGCCAGCGCGAGGTTCAGTTTGGTCATCCAGCTCCAGAGTCCGAAGTACGCGCCTTCGCGTTGTCCGCTATGACCTGCCGCACCAATCACTCCCGCGAGCAAAGCCGGCGGCAGCGCCAGGTCCGCCCCTAGTGCCATGCCCGAGAGCGTGCAGATCACGGCAAACGGTAACAGCGCGCCGCTCTCGAGTTGCGCAGTCCACACGAAGGCCATCACCGCAAGCAGCATGCCAGCCAGCCAGGCATTCGCTTCGCCAACACGCCCCGCCAGTTTTGCCCACGCCGGCAAGGCCAGTGCGGCTGCCACGAAATACAACACCAGAAACAAGCCGGCATAAGCCGAGAGCTGCAAACCGTCTGACGCAAAAAACATGAACAATGTTGCCGGTATCGCAGCCGCGATACCATTGATCGCAAACACGGCCAGCAGCCAGCGGAACTGTCGTTCACGCAAGGGCAGTAACACCGAATGCGCCGTGCCTTCTGTCGTTTGAATTTGCGCGCGCGGCGCAAATCGCAACAGCACCGCAGCGGTGACCAACAGCAGAACAATAAAGACCACCGACAGCCCGGCCATACCAATCAGCATCGGCAGTGCCGCCGCCATGACCACACCCGCCAGTGCGCAGGCCTCGCGGGTTGCCGTCAGCCGGCCGCGTTCACCCCGTTGCTGCGTCAGACTTGCTCCCCAGCTGTTGTGTGCAATCGTTGCCATGCTGAAGCCGACATAGACCACCACCAAGCTCAGTCCGAACCAGCCATACAACTGATCCGTCGGCATCGCCGGCGGATGAAACAGCGCCAGATAGCCGGCAGCCAGTGGTGCCAGTGACATCAGCACAAAGCCCGCATGACCACGCGTTTGCGCAGTCCGATCCATCCAGCCACCGAGTACCGGATCGATGAAGGCATCGAACAGACGCGCTGCCAGCAACACGCTGCCGACGGCAGTCAGCGACAGACCCAGCGTACCCGCATAGAGCTGCGGCACTTGCACATAGACTGGCAATGCCAGTAGTGACAGTGGCAGTCCGAACAGGCCGTAGGCAAACAGCTGCCTGAGCGAGAATGTCATTCGGGCTTTCTCCGGTGGTTCACGATCGCATCGGCTTATTTCGAGCCCAGCAATGATTGCCGCAGCTTCGGCGCGGAAGTCTTAGGGTGCAGCCAGATACCGAAAAATGCGAGACCGAATTCAGGATCGTCGATATCACCGATATGCTTGTCATTGAAAAAAAATCGTGATGCCTGTCCGGGCGTAAACACACCGGTCAGCTGCTGCCCTTCGTCCACATCAGGAAAGATTTTTTTCATGTCAGTCAGCCACTTTTCATGCTGGGCAGCGCTGCCGAGCCCCAGCTTTTTGATTTCATCGATGCTGGCGATCGCAATTTTTTCGCCGTACAGCGTTCGCGTGTATTCCAGCTCAAGCGCAAGACTGCTGGTCTGCCATCCGCTCGGCGTCACCCGCGTTTTGTCACCCCACAAACGCGCCTTGTAGACACTCAGGCCAAACCAGCGGTACAGGCCCTGGCCCACTAGCGCTGCTTCAGGCAGTGCTTGTTTTATATAGGTGGGCGCAGGCTGTGCGCTTGCGGTAAATGGCAGCAAGAGCGTGAGCAGAGCGACGAGCCCCAGCCGGGGTAAGACCGACATGAGCACAGACAGGGGCGCGGACATGGACAGAGATGTCATGCGCGTTTTTGCAGCGTGAACTGGTACAAATCGATACTCCCGGCGCGGAAACCCGCTTCACAATAGGACAGGTAGAAACGCCAGGTCTGAATGAAGGCATCGTCAAAACCTTGCGCCTGCACGTCGGCCAGTTTTTCCATGAAGGTGTCGTGCCATAGTTGCAGCGTGCGCGCATAGTCAAGACCGAACGCGAGTTCATTGACGACCGTCAGGCCATGACGCTCCGCATGGGCGCGGAAGACGGAAGGCGATGGCAGCATGCCGCCGGGGAAAATATATTGCTGAATGAAGTCGGTACCGGTTCGGTAGCGTTCAAACAGCGCATCATCAATGGTGATGGTCTGAATGCAGGCGTGGCCACCGGCTTTCAGTCGTTGCGCAACGCACTCGAAATAACTGTCCCAATACGCTTCGCCGACGGCTTCGAACATTTCAATGGAGGCGATCGCGTCGAACTCACCTTCGGTATCACGGTAATCCTGCAGGCGCAATTCGGTTTGTACGTTCAGGTCGGCAGTCTCAAGTCGCTTGCGGGCGAATTCCAGCTGCTCGGTTGACAAGGTCAGTCCGGTCAGTCGCGTGCCGCGAGCCGCAGCAAGCTCAGCGAAGCCGCCCCAGCCACAACCGATTTCCAGAATGTGACTGCCAGCGCCGACGTGCAGCTCATCGAAGATGCGTTCGTATTTGGCCGTTTGCGCTGCCTGCAGTGAAGACTGTGGATTGCTGAACAGCGCACTCGAATAGGTCATCGATGGGTCCAGCCACAGTCGGTAGAAGCGGTTGCCGATGTCATAGTGCGCGTGAATATTGCGGCGACTGCCGGCGCGCGAGTTGCGATTGAGTAGATGACGAATACGATAAACGAGGCTGCCCCACCAAGTGCCATAAATTGCTGTCTCCAGCGCATTGCGGTTGTGGATGAAAAGTTTGAGTAAACCCGTCAGATCATCGGTTTGCCACTGCTGGCTGATGAAGCTTTCCGCAAATCCGATGTCACCGGATTTCATCACCGCGATGCAGGGTTCCCAGTTGTGCAGTGTCAGGGTGACGGGTGTACTGTCATCGCCGAACTGCAGCACATTCCCGTCCGGGCATTCGAGTCGCAATGCACCATGCTCAAGGCGGCGCAGCATCTGCAGTACCACCCGTGCTTGCGCGGGAAGCCGGGCAGATTTGAGATAGCTGCCCACGATTTCTTCATTCAGGGCGTGCGAGGGGGTCAGTGGTTTGTTCATCGGCTCAGTGAGGAAGTGGGCGGCAGGGGTTTGCTGAAAAAAGGCACGCGCTTGATAAACAGTCGCAGTGCCTGCCAGTGAATGCGGGCGATCACGCCCAGCGTCATCAGCGGATGACGCAGGAAGGCTTCGCCGGCCGTGGCGCTGGTCAGTGGCGACAGCTTGCCGGAGACGCTGGTCAGCAGCAGTGGACCGTCGTTATCGTCATAGTCGATGCGCGCCACGATGCGCTCGATATCCGTGCCATCAATAGTTTGCGTGGTGCGCATGAAGCGGAAGCGATAGTTTCCCTCGACCGCGCAGAACGGCGACACATGAAACACTTTTTTGGCTGATAGTGAGACACCCCAGGACATCACATCGCCCGTGTCGAGCAGATAGAAATGCCGTTCGCCAAAGGTATTGTTGACTTCGCAGACAATCGCCCGCAGTTCGCCATTGCTGCGGTGGCAGTACCAGAAGGAGACCGGATTGAAGACATATCCCAGCACGCGCGGAAAAGTCTGCAGCCAGACTTCGCCGTCCGCATCGTCGATCTGTTCACTTTTCAGCACCTGATCTATCCATGACAGCAGCGGCGTTTTTCCATCGCCGTGATCACGATCATAAAAAGACATCAGATTAAAACGGTTGCGCGAGCAGAAGTGGCCCGGTAGGGCCGCATCGCCAAGGGTGCGCAGCGGCAGCACCAGCGTGAAAACGCCATAGCTGAAGGTGTTTTGCGCAGGCCGCAGACGGCTGTGTCGTACCTGACCCATGCTCAACAAGGCTTGCTTTGGCAGCTTCTGCATGACGGCCTCCGTTAATCGGTTACTACGTTACGCGGCGCGGCGCGTTTGCAATTGCGCCTGCGCTTCTATGCCGCTGGCGACCGCTAGACCGGATTTGAGTCCGTCTTCATGAAAGCCGTAGCCCGTCCATGCACCGGCGAACCAAGTGTTGCGTTGGCCCTGAATGCCCGGCAGTGCCTCTTGCGCAGCGATGGCCGCGCCGTCGAACACCGGGTGAGCGTAATCAAACCGTCCCAGCACCTGTTCGGGATCGGGTTCGGACAGCGGATTGAGCGACACAATGACCGGCGTTTTGCAGGGCAGTGGCTGCAACATGTTCAGCAGGTAGTGCACACAGACGCGCGGCTCTTTCGTGCCGGCGCTTTCATAGTTCCATGCCGACCAGGCTTTTTTGCGTGCCGGCAGACAGCGGGCATCGGTGTGCAGCACTGCATGGTTGGCCTGGTAGCCCACGGACGAGAGAATTTTTTTCTCGTCCTCGCTCGCATCGCTGAGCAGTGCCAGACTTTGATCGCTGTGGCAGGCCAGAACGACCTGGTCATACATCAGGCTGCCCATCGCTGAATCGACTTTCACTTGCCGCTGTGCGCCGAGATCGACGCGCGATACGGATGTCACCGGTGTCTTCAGGTATTTGTTCGTGATGTCGTTCAGCAGTTTCGTCACATAGTGCCGCGCGCCGCCTGTCACGGTGTGCCATTGTGGCCGGTCGCTGACCTGAATCAGCCCATGGTTGTGACAGAAGCGCACAAAGGTCGCCAGCGGGAAGGCCAGCATTTGCTCGGTCGGACAAGACCAGATGCAGCCGGCCATGGGTAACAGATACCAGTCGCGGAATTCGTCACTGTAGCCGCGCTGACTCAGAAAATCGCCGAGGGGTATGTCCTGCATCCCGTCACTGCTGCGGGCCATGAGGGTCGTTTCGCGATTGAAGCGCAGGATGTCTCTGATCATGCGCAGGAAGCGCGGATTGAACAGATTGCGTCGTTGCGCGAACACGGTGTTCAGGTTGGCGCCAGCCCATTCCAGTATGCGCGCACCCGGCTGATCCGATAGCGGCAGTTTGCAGGAGAAGGACATATCGCTGGCGGAGGTATCGACCTTGATATCGTCGAACAGCTTGACCAGATTCGGATAGGTGCGGTGGTTGAAAACCAGGAAGCCGGTATCAACGCCAAAGCTTTTACCATCGACCGTAATATCCACGGTGTTGGTGTGGCCGCCAAAATAATCACCGGCTTCATAGAGCGAAACGTCGTGACCATGGCGGGCAAGCTGCCACGCCGCCGAAAGTCCGGAAATTCCGGAGCCAATCACTGCGATCTTCATGGGTAACCGATGCGACAGCCCGCCTGAATAAAAAAGCTGTGACGCCCGTCAGGGAGAATACGGGTTGGGGGAAGATCGCCCCGACATGCCACCAGCTTGCGCCGGGAGGCATCACAGCAAAAAACGATAGGGACGCGAAGCATCCGCAGCACTTACTTCGTAGTGAGCGCTTTTTCGATCGCGGCCAGCAAAGCCTTGTCATTCGGCGATGTCATGCTGCCGTAATGGCTGACCAGCTTGCCTTCGCGATCGATCAGATATTTGTTGAAATTCCAGCCCGGTGTTTTGCCGCTGGTTTTGGCCAATGCCGCAAACAGTGGATGCGCATCCTTGCCCTTGACCGCAGTTTTTGAAAACATCGGGAATTTCACACCGTACGTGTTGTAGCAAAAGTCGGCGATTTCTTTACTGTCGCCCGGCTCCTGACTGAAATCATTCGAAGGGAAACCGAGAATCACCAGTCCCTTATCTTTATAGGTTGCATACAGCTTTTCCAGCCCCTCGTACTGCGAGGTGAAGCCGCAGTAGCTGGCGGTATTGACCACCAGCGTCACCTTGCCGGCGTACTGGCAAAGATTTTGCGGCGAATCGTCCTGTAGACGGCTGTGCTTGAAGTTCAGCAGGCTGGGGCACTCGCCCGCGATGCTCGCGCGTGGGATCAGCGCCAGAAGCGTCAGCAGCATAAGGAGGCCGAGCGAACTGGCCATCAACTTCCAGGGATTGGGTGCTGTACGTGTTGCTGTACCTGTCTTTAGCCGGCGCATTATTCAAATACCATAAAGTTTTAATTTAAACTGCTCGGTCATTCTAGCGCATTCACGGAAATTGTGTGACTGTGCGTAAGCTTCTTTTTGATTATTTTCAATAAATTAAGGGATACGCTGGCTCGCCACCCAAGGTGGATCGATTCAGCGTAACCCTGAGATGCCGGATTTTTCTCGGGGCTTTGGCGAACCCATAATAAATTCATGACAACTTCTCATTCCTTCCTATGCGCCATCTGATCCTCGTGCTCGGCGACCAGCTGAGCTTTACCAGCCCTGCCCTTGATGAATTCGATCCTGCCCAGGACGGCCTGTTAATGATCGAAGCGCCGGGCGAGGCGAAAGTCGTCTGGTCGCACAAGGCCCGGATCGCCTTGTTTTTGGCCGCGATGCGCCATTTTGCCAATGGTGTTGCGGCGCGCGGATGGCCGCTGGACTATGTACAGATCGACGATCCCGCCGACCCGGATTTCGGTGAGCGCCTGCGCCAGGCCCTGCGTCGTCATCGGCCGCAAGCGCTGCGCCTGGTCGAGCCGGGGGAGTGGCGAATGCTGGAACGCATCCAAACGATCGCCAGAGATGAGGGGGTCGTGCTGCATTTGCTGGATGACACGCATTTCCTGTGCAGTCGCAGCGAATTTGCCGACTGGGCGCGCGGCAAAAAAGAGCTGCGGCTGGAGTTTTTTTATCGCCTGATGCGCAAAAAACTGGGTGTGATGATGGACGGCGCCGAACCGGCCGGAGGTCAGTGGAATTTCGATGCCGAAAATCGCAGCGCTTACCCAAAGCGCACCGGCCCGGGCGCTATTCCTGCGCCGGCCAGCTTCGCGCCGGATGCCGTGACACGCGAAGTGATCGCGCTAGTGGAAAAACTATTTCCCGATCACCCCGGTTCGCTCGACCTTTTTGCGTGGCCGGTCACGCGCGAACAGGGGCTTGAAGCGCTGGCGCATTTCATTGACCAGCGACTTAGCAAGTTTGGTGACTATCAGGATGCCATGTGGACCGACACACCGTTGGGCTGGCATTCGCTGCTGTCGACCGCACTGAATCTGCACTTGCTGGATCCGCGTGAAGTCATCGCTGCCGCAGAGCAGGCCTGGCGCAAAGGCCGTGTATCAATCGAAAGCGCGGAGGGTTTCATCCGGCAGATACTCGGCTGGCGTGAATTCATCCGTGGCGTCTACTGGACCGATATGCCCGCTATGGCGAACGCCAATCACTACGGGCATGAGCGCGATCTGCCGGCCTGGTTCTGGCATGGTGATACCCAGATGGCGTGCCTGCGCGATACGCTGAAACAAACGCTCGAGCTCGGCTACGCGCATCATATCCAGCGCTTGATGATCACCGGAAATTTCGCATTGCTCGCTGGCCTGTTGCCGCAGCAGGTTTGCGACTGGTATCTGGCGATTTATGTTGATGCGATCGAATGGGTGGAGCTGCCCAATACCGCGGGCATGGCGCTGCATGCCTGTGGCCCACGGTTTACCAGCAAGCCTTATGTGGCCAGTGGCGCATATATCAATCGGCAAAGTAATTACTGCGGGGGTTGTCGCTATGATCCGACGCGCCGCACCGGTGAGAATGCCTGCCCCTTCACCACACTGTACTGGCATTTCATCGCGCGGCATGAGACGACGCTGTCGGCCAATCCGCGCACAGCGCTAATGGCCAAAAATCTGCAAAAGCTGGATGCCTCCGAGCGAGAGGCGATACAGACGCGCGCGGAACAAATGCTCGCGACCCTCGACGACTTGTAGCCCATGGCGAGCGCGCTGCGCTGACCGGGAGTAAACGACGAGTCATCTCGGTCATCAATCGAACTGTCACACTTTGTTGGTAAAATCTACGCAACACGTTTATGCAGGAATCTCAACAAATGCTGTACCCCGAACTCTTTCGCTCACTGGAGCAAGTCCGCTGGAACATGGAAACCGATATTCCATGGGATGAGTTCGATGCCAGTCTGCTGTCCGACGAGCAGGCCCAGACCATTCGCATGAATGCCATTACCGAGTGGTCGGCCTTGCCCGCAACGGAAATGTTCTTGCGTGATAACCGCAACGACAGCGATTTTTCTGCGTTCATGTCGGTCTGGTTTTTTGAGGAGCAAAAGCATTCGCTGGTGCTGATGGAATATTTGCGTCGCTTTCGTCCTGAGCTGGTGCCGACCGAAGCCGAGCTGCATAACGTGCGCTTCGAATTTGATCCGGCGCCGCCCCTCGAGACGCTGATGTTGCATTTCTGCGGCGAGATACGACTGAATCATTGGTATCGCTGCGCGGCCGAATGGCATACGGAGCCCGTAATCCGCCAGATTTACAAAATCATCAGCCAGGATGAAGCCCGGCACGGCGGTGCTTATCTGCGCTACATGAAAAAAGCACTACTGGAAAATGGTGACGTCGCGCGGGCGGCATTCGCAAAAATCGGCGTTCTGATGGCCTCGGCCCGACGTACCGAGAAGCCCTTGCACCCGACAAATCTTCATGTGAATCAGGCGCTCTACCCCAACGATACGGTACAAAGCCGCCTGCCGGACCCAGACTGGCTCGAGGCCTGGCTGGACCAGCAGATTCGTTTTGACGGCGAATGGGAAAAGAAAGTCGTCGATCGGATTTTGCACAACCTCTCTTTGCTGTTCGAGCGCGGCTTTAGCTCGGTTCAGGAGCTCAATCGCTACCGCAAAGAAGCACTCGCCCGCCTCGAACCACAGACGAAAGCATCGGCCTGACCAGGGGGAATCGCATGGCGGGTGCGCTGTGCTGATCTCGCTCCTGCACTACACTTCGACCACTGCCCTGATGGCGCGATTGCGCGCACCGCCAATGAACGACGAGGAGAGCCAATGAAACGCAGAACCCTGATACATGTTGTACTGGCGGGGATGATGGCGCCGCTGGTCGCGCGCGCTGACAAAAAAACGCAGATTAACGTCTACAAAACAGCCAGCTGCGGCTGTTGTGTGGACTGGATCACGCATCTCGAGCAGAACGGCTTCGATGTTATCGCCCACAACGTCCCGAAAACCGGCCCCTACCGGTTGAAATTCGGCGTGCCCCCCGATATGGCTTCCTGCCACACCGCCGTGGTCGACGGCTATGCGCTGGAGGGCCATGTGCCCGCTACAGAAATCCGCCGTTTGCTCACCGAGCGGCCAAAAGCACTGGGCCTCGCGGTGCCGGGAATGCCTGTGGGCAGTCCTGGCATGGAAGTCGACGGCACGCGCAGAGATGCCTTTGATGTGGTGTTGTTCGGTGAAGAAGGTAGCCGCAAGGTCTACCAGCATTACGAAGCCCGATCCTGATAGACCCGGACAGAGAACGGCTCGGCGTCAGACAATCGGCGCGGGCCTGTTCTTCGACAAATGTCTGTGGTGTCGCGCACACATTCCTGCATTTTTTTCGCCTTGTCCGAGTGGCATGTTTTACATTCGCCGCTCTGTACGCACACGAATGTCTGTGCGATGAAAAATGAACAAGCGCTTACATCAGGATCATGGACGTTGAAATCGATTTGCCGTCATTCTTTTCAGGCGGCGATGAACTGCGCTTTTTTCAGGGCTTGAGAGATCTGACAGCGATCCGCGAGTTCCAGGTCATTGAGGGGCGTTTGCTGCTCAGAGTGGAAGTACGTTTTCTGACCCGGACCGCTTCAAAAGAATTCATCGCATTGCTGACGCGCTACCAGGTGTCCCTGATGCCGCTGCAGTTTTTATCGGTCACGAATAAAAAATTCGCCTGGCTGGCCGATCCCGGGGAGTACTGGTACCCAAGCATGTTCGGTGACCAAACGATGCCGGCAGAAGCAAAAAGCATCGGTCGCTGATGGTTGGCTGACTTGCTGCTAATCCGTAGCTGATGCCGCCGGACCGCGGTCGGGCATCAGCGCGTCACGTGGGTTTTATTGATGGTGATGATGTTCATGCATATCGTCGGCCCCGCTGGATTTGGGCGCGGCACTGGTTTCCATCACCTTCACCGTGATTTGCACTTTGCCGGCCTTACGGAAGCGCAGTTGCATTGGGAAGGACTCCCCGGCCTTCAGCGGTTTTTTCAGACCCATCAGCATGATGTGATAACCGTGTCCGGGTTTCATCTCGATTTTCTCGCCTGCCTTCAGGTCAATGCGTTCAACGGCGCGCATTTTCATCACATCGCCGTCCATCGTCATGCTGTGCAGCTCAACTTTTGCGGCCACAGGCGCCGCAGCTGACACCAGTGCATCCTCGGCGGCACTCTGGTTTTCGATCGTGATGAACGCAGCACCGTTGGTCTGATTGCCGACGGTGGCTCGCGCCTGTGCCTGTTCAACGTGAATATTGCCGGCGTGGGTGCCGTGGGCGTACAGGGTTCCGGTGGCCAGCAGTGTGGCAAACGCCATGATGATTCGGTTCAGCATTGAAGTCCTCAAATATAAAAATAACCAACGTCAAATTATAGGCGCAGAACAGGCGCTAGCTGCCTCCGGCAAAGCCATTCTGCCGCCAGGCTTCGTAAACCGTCACGGCCACCGCATTCGATAAATTCAGGCTGCGGTTTCCGGACCGCATAGGCAGCCGGATTCGCTGGGATGGCGGGAAGGATTCGCGCAACGCCGTGGACAGCCCGCGCGTTTCCGAGCCGAAGACAAAGATATCGCCGGGCTGGAATCGCACTTCGGCAAAGAGCGCTGATCCATGCGTGGTCATGGCGAACATACGCTCGCGATCGGGTTGTACTGCGTTGAGAAACGCGGCCCAGTCCGGGTGAACCCGCATCTCTGCATACTCGTGATAATCCAGCCCCGCCCGCCGCATCCTCGCGTCATCCAGCGGGAAGCCTAGAGGCTCAATCAGGTGCAGATGAGCGCCGCTGTTCGCGCACAGGCGAATGATGTTGCCTGTGTTCGGCGGTATTTCGGGTTCGACCAGCACGACATGAAACAAGACAGTCTCCGCATCAGTTGTGAGGGGTGCGCGCAAACACCACATTCGTCACACGGGCCGCGCCCTGCCGTTTCAGGCAGGCCGCAAGTTCATTCAGTGTATGGCCTGTGGTCATCACGTCATCGACCAGCAGCACGTGCCGGCCTCGCAACTCGGCCAGTGCAGAGGCATTGAGCAGCGTCGTGAAAGCG
Organism: Burkholderiaceae bacterium; assembly: GCA_044353075.1. Taxonomy (GTDB): domain Bacteria; phylum Pseudomonadota; class Gammaproteobacteria; order Burkholderiales; family Burkholderiaceae_D; genus Pernthalerella. Next base: position 1,429 of record JBILCO010000018.1, on the reverse strand, counting down.
CCGCGCATATTAACCCGCCGCTCGCTGACAGGCAGACCCGCCTGGGGCCGGGTGTCGCGGATCCGCGCGCACAGGTGCAGTTGCAGCGGTATGCCGGTGTGCCGTGCCAGCGAACGCGCTATCTCGGCAGCCTGATTGAATCCGCGTTCCGTCAGTCGCGCTTCCGACAACGGAACCGGCACCATCAGCCCGGGGCGCGTGGACAGCTGGGTTGCCATCGCCTGCGCCAGTTGCTGCGCAAAGATATCGGCCAGTGGCAGCCGAGCGCGGAATTTCAGGTCTTTGACCAGCATGTCCGCCGGTGCTGCGTAATCGCAGGCGACAATGGTGGCGTCAAAGGCGGGTGGCGATTGCAGGCAAGTGCCGCACAGGTTTGCGTGAGAGTCTGAGAGTCTCAGCGCGCACGCCCTGCAACGTCTCGCTAGTGGTGCGAAAAAATACGAACGGCAGGCATTGCACAATGCGCCTCGAAGCGGATTTTGAATTGCCCCCGACGTTTCATCCTCAATCGCGCTTTGATTTTCACGCCGAGTCTCATTTTGAATTTCGTCATGACACAAGGCGCAGCTGCCGGGTAACAGTACCTGGAGTGCCGACGTCGTCAGTTTGAATGCCGAGCGCAAGGTCAATAAAGGCATGGAGGGCGGTGTGGGCGAAAGAATCAGGTACAGGAAGATAAGCTGAATACCACCGAAGGCATGCTGCGTTAAACTGTGGTGAATAAATTCATAGCTGTTGTGCGCTTCGTGCATAACCTCGACGGAACATCCGGGTCACCCTCCAAATTTTCAAATCATCGTGTCGATTTTCTGATGGCTTCATCCCCGCCGCCCCGTGAATTGCAAAGCGTCAGTGCCCCCATTGCACTCGGGCGCGTGCGGCGTTTGTTTTCCGCGCCTGATCGCGTGACCGAATCGCAGTTTTTGCGACGCGAAATTGCGGGTCGGATGTTCGAGCGGCTCTCCCTCATCAAAACAGATCCTGCGCGCGTACTGGATGCGGGTTGCGGCGAGGGCGACGATTTGCTCACCTTGCGCCAGCATTTTCCCCGCGCCGCATTGCTGGGGCTGGATGCGGCACAAGCCATGCTGCGCGAAACTCGTCAGAGGGAGGCGCGTTCGTGGTCCGTCGTGCAGCGTTTGATGCGTGCTTTGCGTGTACCCAGCCAGCGCTTGTCTGATCCTATGGCGCTGGTGTGTTCGGATTTTGGGCAGTTGCCACTGAAATCGGCATCCATGGACCTGGTCTGGTCCAATCTTGCATTGCATTGGCATCCACAGCCGCACAGGGTACTGGCGGAATGGGCGCGCGTATTGCCCGTTGATGGCTTGTTGATGTTCTGTTGTTGGGGTCCTGATACTTTCAAAGAATTGCGCGAGGCGGCCACAAGCACCGGTAACGCTGTGCGCGTATTGCCCTTTGTTGATCT
>JBILCO010000252.1:0-3554 GCA_044353075.1 Burkholderiaceae bacterium | reverse complement strand
CTGCGCCAGCACAGAGCCATCAGCATACGACACCATCGAGTGAATCACGCTTTGCGGATGAATCACCACCTCGATCTGGTTGGGCCGCGCGCCAAACAACCAGTGCGCCTCGATCACTTCCAGACCTTTGTTCATCATGGTGGCAGAGTCGACGGAAATTTTACGGCCCATGCTCCAGTTCGGATGCGCGACGGCCTGCTCGGGCGTGACATCATCCAGCGTGTCGACATCCCGATCCAGAAAAGGACCACCGGAGGCCGTCAGCAAAATCTTGCGGATGCCATGCGCATGCGGCGTACGCTGGTAGCCCAGCGGCAGGCACTGAAAAATCGCATTGTGCTCGCTGTCAATCGGCAGAAGTGTTGCGCCGCTGGCGGCTACGGCATCCATGAACATCGCACCGGAGATCACTAACGCCTCTTTGTTCGCCAGCAGCAGCTTCTTGCCGGCATGCGCTGCTGCCAGTGACGGACGCAAACCCGCAGCGCCGACAATCGCCGCCATCACCGTTGTGCATTCAGGCGCACTGGCCACATCGCACAGGGCCTGTTCGCCGTAGGCCACCTCGGTACGCAGGCCTTTGTTTTTCAGGAGGGTCGCCAATTCATTTGCCGCCGCCGCAGTCGCAACGACGGCAAATGCCGGACGAAATTGCTCGCATTGTGCGGCGAGTTCAGCCACCCGCGTATGAGCCGTTAATGCATGAATCCGGTAGCGATCCGGATGTCGGGCCACCACATCCAGTGTGGAAACGCCGATCGAACCTGTCGCCCCGAGCAAGGTAATCGATTGCATAGATTTTTCTTTTTCAGGCCATTCCGGCGCTGATCAGGAATGCCAGCGGCATCACCGGTACCAGCGCATCGATACGATCCAGCACACCGCCATGCCCCGGCAGCAAGGCACTGCTGTCTTTCACGCCGGCGCGGCGCTTCATCAGGGACTCAAACAAATCGCCCACCACACTGGCGGCCACCAGCAAACTCATCAGCAACACCCAAAGTAGCCAGCCATATCGGACTTGCAGCATCGCGGTAAAACTGTCCGCCAGCATCGGCACTTGGGTGGTCATAGCCGCCAGCAGAAGCACGGCAAGCCAGCCCCCGGCAACGCCCTCCCAGCTCTTGCCGGGCGAAATACCCGGCGCCAGCTTACGGCGTCCGAACGCCCTGCCAGCGAAATAAGCACCGATATCCGCAACCCAGACGATGGCCATCGCTGAAATCAGGAACAAGGCCGAGCGCTGGAACAGACCGGCAATCGCAATGAAACAGCCGAACAGAGACAGCAGATAAACGATCGCGAACAAATAACCGCGCGACCCGCCAGTGGGTGGTAATCCGAATTTAAGCGCAGGTGCGAAACGCAAGGCCCAGATCAGCACGCACAATGTCGCCAGCGCCGTCCAGTCGCCGGGCGAGCGGTCAGCCATCAGTGGCAGCAGCACTGCGGCAGCGATCGCCAGCGGCAAGGCGAGTTTCACCTCAAACAGACGCAAGCTCTCCCAGCAGGCGGCACCGAAAAAAATCGCGAGGGTCAGATAGAAGGCCAGCAGCGAACCGGAACCCAGCACGCCTGCCAGCACAAGCAGCAGGACGACCGCCGTCAGCACGCGCTGGCGCAGCATCAGGAAGCCTTCCTGACCTCGATCAGCTGGGCGCTGGTACGTCCGAAGCGACGTTCGCGCTGCTGATACGACGCGATCGCTTTATCCAGCGCAGCTGCGTTGAAATCCGGCCAGAAGGTTTCCGTGAAATAGAGCTCCGTGTAAGCGAGCTGCCACAGCAGAAAGTTGGAGATGCGCTCTTCGCCGCCGGTTCGGATGAACAGATCAGGCTCAGGCGCGTGGGCCATGCACAGATAAGGTGAAAGATCTTGTTCGGTGTAGCTGGTCAGGCCAGGGCGCTCGGCCAGCATTTTATTCATCGCCTGCAGCAGATCCCAGCGACCGCCGTAATTCGCGCAAATCGTCAGTGTCAGACGCGTGTTATCACTGGTTTTAGTCTGGACTTCGGCAATCTGCTGCTGAAGCTTCGCATCAAAACGCGAAAGATCACCGACGATTTTCAGACAGATGCCATTCGCATGCATGCGGCTGACTTCGCGATCCAGCACACTCGAAAAAAGGCGCATCAGCATCGATACTTCGTCCGGCGGGCGGCGCCAGTTCTCGGAGCTGAACGCAAACAGCGTCAGATGAGTGATACCACGTTCGATGCAGGCACGGACAATGCCCCGCACCGCCTCCACACCCTTCGCATGCCCGGTAACTCGTGGCAGGTAGCGTGATGTGGCCCAGCGTCCGTTTCCATCCATGATGATGGCGACATGCGCTGGCACTACCAAGGTCGCCGGAATATCAAGCGTGGAACTGGTTTGACTCATGCGGAGGCTTCCGTTTGCAGGGAGAATCGGGAAGGGACAAACATCACTGTCCTCTTCGCTCAGACCGTCAGCACTTCCTTTTCCTTGTCAACAACGAGCTTGTCGATTTCAGCCACGAATTTGTCAGTCAGTTTCTGCACATCGTCCTGCGCACGACGCTCGTCATCTTCAGAAATCGCTTTATCCTTGAGCAGCTTTTTCAGCGATTCATTGGCGTCACGCCGTATATTGCGCACCGCGATCTTCGCATCCTCAGCCTCGCTCTTGACGAGCTTGACCATTTCCTTACGGCGCTCTTCCGTCAATGCCGGTGTCGGCACACGGATCAGGTCACCCTGTGTGGAGGGATTCAAACCGAGATCGGAGTCGCGAATCGCTTTTTCGACGGTGGTAATCATTTTCTTTTCCCAGGGCTGCACGCCGATTGTGCGCGCATCCAGCAGGGTAATGTTGGCTACCTGGCCGATATGTGTGGCCGTACCGTAGTAGTCGACCTGAATGTGATCAAGCATGCCTGCATGCGCGCGACCGGTACGCACTTTGGCCAGATCGGCCTTGAGCGTCTCGATCGATTTTTGCATCTTCTGTTCGGTATTTTTTCTGACATCAGCCACAGTCATGCTGTCCTCCTGTAAAACGATTCAATAACTTTGCCATCTTCACGCATCAATGCACGCATCACGCGCCATGTAGTGCACACACGCCAGCTTACACGTGGACCAGCGTACCCTCGTCTTCACCCAAAATCACGCTTCTCAGCGCACCGGGCTTCACAATGGAGAATACCCGGATGGGCAGTTTCTGGTCACGGCACAGCGCAAAGGCGGTAGCGTCCATCACCTGCAAGCGTTTGGCGATCGCCTCATCAAAGCTGATCTTGGAATAACGGGTTGCGGCCGGATCTTTTTTGGGGTCGGCGCTGTAGATGCCATCGACCTTGGTCGCCTTGAGCACGACTTCAGCACCAATTTCCGCACCTCGCAGCGCTGCTGCCGTGTCCGTGGTAAAGAACGGATTACCGGTGCCCGCAGCAAAGACGACGATCTTGCCCTCTTCCAGATACTGCAGTGCCTTCGGACGCACATACGGCTCAACGACCTGCTCGATGCCGATAGCGGACATCACACGTGCCGTCATGCCCGCCTGCCGCATCGCATCGGCCAGGGCCA
>JBILCO010000217.1:0-4187 GCA_044353075.1 Burkholderiaceae bacterium | reverse complement strand
AAAGGCGGCCCCGATCAGGCCGCGTGCGCCGGCGGAGGCAAGGGGGCGCAGCACTTCGAAGGGGGTGTCTTCCAGCCCGCGGTCGCGACGCATTTTGTTAACGGCGGCTGCGAGATCGGGCGCGGTATCTGCCAGTGTGCCGTCCAGATCGAACAGCAGCGCCTTGGGCGCTGGTAAGTGTGCGTGCATCAGGTGTTGGCTCAGGCGGGCTTGCTGCAGGCAATCAGGTAATTCACATCGGTGTCCTGATTGAGCGAGTAAATTTTTGTGAAGGGGTTGTACGTCATGCCCTTGATCCCTTCAACCTGCAGGCCTGCATTACGGCTGTATTGCGACAGCTCTGCGGGAGTAATGAATTTCGCATAATCATGTGTGCCGCGTGGCAGCAACCGCAGCACGTATTCGGCACCGATGATGGCGAACAGGTAAGACTTGGGATTGCGGTTCAGTGTCGAGAAAAACACTCGGCCGCCGGGCTTGACCAGCGTCGCGCAGGCGCGAACGACTGCGGACGGATCGGGTACATGCTCGAGCATTTCCATGCAGGTCACCACGTCATACTGTCCGGCCTCGCGTGATGCGAGATCTTCGGCCGATATCAGTTCATAGCGAACTGTCACGCCAGATTCAAGGCTGTGCAGGTCAGCCACCTTCAGTGCTTTCTCAGACAAATCGATGCCCGTGACGGTCGCACCTTTTCTGGCGATGGCTTCGGCGAGTATGCCGCCACCGCAACCGATATCGACCACTCGCTGGCCTGCCAGAGGGGCGATCGCATTGATCCACTCCAGACGCAGCGGATTGATTTCATGCAGGGGGCGGAACTCGGAGTTGGGGTCCCACCAGCGGTGAGCGAGTTCACTGAATTTTTGTAGTTCCTGAGGATCGGCGTTCATGTCCGAATCATAGCGGAAAGTGGCGGATGCCAAGATCTGGCTTGTTTGCCCAACAGTCGGCGCAAAAAAACCCCCGCAACGGCGGGGGTTCTCTCGGCACGGAAGTGCTTATTTGTTGCGGTTGCCCACCACTTCAACCTCGACGCGGCGATTTTTAGCGCGGCCTTCGGAAGTTCTGTTGCTCGCAACAGGTTTGCTCTCGCCTTTGCCCTCAGTGAAGACGCGATCAGCAGGCAAGCCCTTGGAAACGAGAAACGCTTTGACAGCATTGGCGCGACGCATCGACAACTTGAGGTTGTAGGCGTCGGTGCCTGTCCAGTCAGTGTGTCCGGTTGCAACAACCACTTCAATATCGGTACCTTTGAGTTTCGACACCAGATCCTCGAGTTTGGCCTTGCCCGCCGGTTTCAGTACGGATTTGTCGAAATCGAAGAAGGTGTCTGCCTCGAAAGTGACTTTTTCTGACGTGGGTGTGGGAGCCGCGGCAGCAGCCGGAGCGGGTGCCGGCGCATCTGCAATCGGCGCGACGCCAGTGGTTTCGCCGGACGTGGCAGCGGCGGGTGCGGGGGAATTTGATTCGGCCTTTGGTGCAGCCACGGGCGCAGGTGCGGGTTTGAGCATGTCATCGCAACCCTCAACCACCGCATCTGCAGGAGTCCATGTGCCGGTGTGCCAGCACAGACCGAAGCCGCTTCTGACCGGATCATTGGCCGAGTCAACGAGGTAGCCCTGGGGCGCCACTTTGCCGGCGAAGGCGAGGCTGCTGGAGAGAAGAAGCGAGAGCAAAAGCAGGGTTCTGCGGTTCAGGTGTGTCATCATTTTTTTCCCGGGAAAAGACGCTTGGGCTCAGGCCACAGCAGAAGAAGTCGCTATGACGAACTAAGCTTTTGTTGATATCAATAACGGCAAGATTTTAACGTGTTCAGCAGATGCGGGGAAGAAAGACCTAGTGGCTTGGTGTGCTATTTCATCAAAATTCAGGATTCCAACGTGAGAAAGTTTCTCTCAATAAAATTTGAATGAGAGAAACTTTTAGAAGCAGTCTGATAAGTCGCATCGGAAGCAAGGGCCGGCGGGCCCATTGCTGTGGTGTGGCGGGATTTGCTTGTGCTCAGTCCCGGGTTTTTTCCCCTACGACTTCCACTTCGACACGTCGGTTTTTGGCGCGACCATCGCGCGTGGTATTGCTGGCGACGGGCTGTTTTTCGCCCTGGGCATCAATGTGGATCCGATCCGCTGGCAAGCCGCGGCTCTCGAGGAAGTTTTTTACCGCCTCGGCTCTGCGCCGTGACAGGTTCTCGTTGTATTTGCCCGCGCCAATCGAGTCTGTATGCCCTGTAGCGACGACAACTTCCAATGCCATTTGGGTGAGGCGGGATGCGATCTCGTCCAGCTTGCGCTGTCCTTCTGGCTTGAGGCTTGCCTTGTCAAAATCAAAATAGGTGTCGGTATCGAGCGTGATTTTTTCGGGTGGTGGGCGTTTGGCAGCGGCTGGTACCGGTTCGGATGGCGGCAAAACCAGAGGGGGTGATTCAACCACGGGTGGCGGTGCTGGCGGGGCGGGTGGCGGAACCTCGACTCTTGTTACGGGTGGCGGTATGGGGACCGCTTTGGCGAGAACGCCGTCGCAGCCGACCACCACAGCCTGTGCGAGTGTCCAGTAGCCACTGTGCCAGCAGGCGCCGGTGCTGCTCAGGATAACGCGGCCATTCGAATCTTGTACATAGCCTGGTGCGGCAGTGGGTGGCTCGGCGCCCATGACCGGCCAGGCCGTACCCATCAGAACAGCCATTATCAGATTCGATCGTACGCGCATCCCCGTACTCCTTCCGTCATCGCCATTCGGCGCGAGTTGTCAAATGCCATCTGTGCCTGGGTGAACTTCGGTCCCAAGCCTTAGCACAGTCTGGCATCGAAGCGCGAACGGGCTTTTAGAAAAATCAAAAAAATAACGGTGTCACCTCATGCGAAAGCGCTTTCCGTTCTGGGAAAAGGGCCTGAACGAAGTCTCTGAGGCGGGGTCGGCATGGTAAAATTTCGTGTTTACAAGTCTGGGCCGGTTGCCGCCGATTGCGTCCGGATCCACCGCACGATATCGATTCAAATTTTCAGTCTGCCAATGGACCAATTCGCAAAAGAAACCATCCCGATTTCCCTCGAAGAAGAAATGCGCAAGAGCTACCTCGATTACGCGATGAGCGTGATCGTCGGCCGTGCGCTGCCTGATGTTCGTGATGGTCTCAAACCCGTACACCGGCGCGTCTTGTTCGCCATGCACGAGACCAGCAATGTGTGGAACCGGCCGTACGTGAAATGTGCGCGCGTGGTCGGTGAAGTCATGGGTAAATACCACCCGCATGGCGACCAGGCGATCTACGACACGCTGGTGCGAATGGCGCAGGATTTCTCATTGCGCTACACGCTGGTCGATGGTCAGGGTAACTTCGGTTCGATTGACGGCGACAACGCGGCGGCCATGCGTTATACCGAGTGCCGTCTCGACAAAATTGCCAGTGAGTTGCTGGCCGATATTGACAAGGAAACGGTCGATTTTGTCCCTAACTACGACGGCAAGGAAAAAGAGCCTTCGGTTCTGCCAACGCGCATACCCAACCTGCTGATCAACGGCTCGTCGGGTATTGCGGTGGGTATGGCGACCAATATTCCCCCGCACAACATCACTGAAGTCATCAACGGTGCGCTGCATGTGCTGAGTACGCCGACTTGCACGATTGATGAGCTAATCGAAATTATTCCCGCGCCGGACTTCCCGACGGCGGGCATCATTTATGGTGTCTCCGGCGTGCGCGATGGCTATCGCACGGGGCGTGGTCGTGTGGTCATGCGTGCGCGTACGCATTTCGAAGAAATTCGTGACGGTCGGTTTGCCATCATCGTTGATGAACTGCCGTATCAGGTCAATAAAAAATCTCTGCTGGAGCGTATCGCAGAGATCGTTCGCGACAAGAAGCTCGATGGGATTTCCGATATCCGTGACGAGTCGGACAAGTCCGGCATGCGTGTCGTAATCGAACTCAAGCGCGGCGAGTTGCCTGAGGTCGTGCTGAATAATCTGTACAAGCAGACCCAGTTGCAGGATACGTTTGGCATGAACATGGTGGCGCTGGTCGATGGCCAGCCGAAGCTGCTCAACCTTAAGCAGATGCTGGAGTGTTTCCTGTCGCATCGCCGGGAAGTGGTGACGCGCCGTACCGTGTTCGAATTGCGCAAGGCTCGCGAGCGAGGCCATGTGCTCGAAGGCCTTGCCGTTGCGCTGGCCAATATCGATGA
>JBILCO010000216.1:0-4189 GCA_044353075.1 Burkholderiaceae bacterium | reverse complement strand
ATTTTTTCAGCGCTGCATAACGTTCAGTATCTGCTTCCTGGACATAAGCCAGCGGACGAATCACGATGTGGCGGCCATCATCGGATTGCAGTTTGGGCGGCATGCTTTTGAGTTTGCTGCCAAAAAACATGTTCAGGAAGAAGGTTTCCATGATGTCATCGCGATGATGACCAAGCGCGATTTTGGTGGCGCCCAACTCATCGGCCACCCGATAAAGAATGCCGCGTCGCAGACGCGAGCAGAGTGAGCAAGTAGTCTTTCCTTCGGGGATGACGCGCTTGACGATGCTGTAAGTATCTTGGGTTTCGATATGGAAGGGCACATTCAGGCTGCGCAGGTAGGCCGGTAGCACATGCTCGGGAAAATTGGGTTGCTTCTGGTCGAGATTGACGGCGACGATATCAAAATGTATCGGCGCACGCTCGCGAAGGGTGAGCAGTATGTCCAGCAGCGCATAGCTGTCCTTGCCGCCGGACAGACAGACCATCACGCGGTCGCCGTCTTCGATCATCTTGAAGTCGCCAATCGCTTGACCGACCTGACGGCACAAGCGCTTGTGCAGCTTGTTGTTTTCGTAGGCCGCTTTCTCGGCCTGACGAGCAGTCAGACCTGCTTCCGTTTCAGTGGCGTGCGCAGCAGTGGCTTCCATTTACTAATCCTTGATGTGAAAAATTTCAACGCCAACGGATTCGCAGTCCGCGTAGACATCCGGCTTGCAGGTCGACACCTGCGCGCCACGCACTTTGGGGTGCGCCAGCAAGGCACGGGCAATGTCGTCGCACAGGGTTTCCTGCAGTTGAATGTGGCCACGCGCGACGCGTTCTTCAATGGTGAACCGTATGAAATCATAATCGACAACTTCGCTCAGATCATCCATGGATGGCGTGGATGCAGCGAGTGGAATAAAGAGGTCGACGTTGAAGATCACGCGCTGTTCCGCTTTTTTTTCAAAATCATGAACGCCGATATGGCTCATGACCTGATAGTCACGCAGAAATAGACGGCGACAGTCAGTGAGTCGCGGATGGAATAACAAAGAGGTCATGACAGTTTAATGAGTAAAAAATGGGTTTATGTCGCAAGGAACATGACGTCCCTCTGCGTGGGTATCAAATGCTGGCCACCATCGACCACCAGGATCGTGCCAGTCACGGCTTGCGCCCGGGCGAGATAGCAGACAGCGTCTGCGATGTCGGCAGGTGTGCTGCTCTTGCCCAGGGGTGTTTGCTGGTGAGCTTTGGAGAAGCCCGCGTCCGTCTGATCGCCAGAGACCAGAGTGAGCCCCGGGGCCACACCCACGACCCTTACTGTGGGGGCCAGCGCTTGTGCGAGTACGGTGGTTGCGGTGTGCAATCCTGCCTTGGACAAGGTGTAGGAAAGGAAGTCGGGATTCAAATTCAACAGTTTTTGATCCAGCAGATTGATCACCACCGACTGCTGGCCCGCTGGCGTGAGCGCATGAAGCGATTGGGCCAGAATGATCGGGGCGGCAAGATTTGCCTGCATGTGCGCGTTGAGCATGGCGCCGCTGAAACTGCCTGCGTCATCAAATTCAAACAGCGACGCATTGTTGACAACGCAGCCGACTGGCCCCAGTAGATGATTCGCGCGATGCAGCAACTGTTTTGTAATGGATTCATCAGCGAGGTCGCCGTCGATCAGCGCAGCCCGGCGACCCAATTGCTCGATGGCGCGCACCGTATCGCGAGCGTCGTCCAGCGAAGATCGGTAATGCACAACGATATCCCAGCCGTCCGCCGCCATACCCAGCGCAATGGCGCGCCCCAGTCTGCGAGCGGCGCCGGTAATCAGAGCAATTTTTTGTGGAGCAGGGTTCATGTCAGGGTCCGATATCTTTTTCGGGCGGCGGCAGGCTTGTGTGCCTTATACAATACGGGCTATGCCATTACCCGAGCCCTCTGCAGACGCACTGCTTGCGTCACACGCGCTGGCGTCATTGATACGAGACGACATTCGCGAGCATCACGACTGGATTCCTTTCGCCCGTTTCATGGAGCTGGCCTTGTATGCGAAGGATCTCGGTTACTACGCTGGTGGTTCGACCAAGCTGGGCAAAGAGGGAGATTTTACAACCGCCCCTGAAATCACGCCGCTGTTCGGTGAGACGATCGCGCGATTTGCCGCCGACAGCTTTGGCGCCGAACCCCTGAGCGTACTCGAGTTTGGTGCCGGTACCGGACGGCTGGCGCGGGATGTGCTGCAGTCTCTCGAGCGACAGGGAGTGGCGGTTCGGGAATATCTGATTGTTGAATTGTCTACCGAGTTGCGTGATCGGCAGCGTGAAATGCTGGCTGGTTTTGCGCAGGTTCGGTGGTTATCGGTGCCGCCACTGGCATTTTCAGGGCTGATTCTGGCCAACGAAGTCCTCGACGCAATGCCGGTGCATTTGCTGGTAAAGCAGCGGAATCGATGGCTGGAACGCGGTGTCAGCGTGTCCGGGGAGCGCTTCATCTTCCAAGACCGGGAGGCCGATCCCGCTCTGGCTGGCCAGATTGTCGGAGAGAACAGCTTGCCAGAAGGCTATCTGACTGAGGTGCATCCCCGTCAGTGCGGATTTATGCGTATGCTGGCCGACTTGCTGGTATCAGGCGGTCGGGGTCTGGCCTTGTTAATTGATTATGGATTTCCGGCCCGCGAGTATTATCTGGCACAAAGGGCGTTGGGTACGTTGATGTGTCATTACCGCCATCATGCGCATACGGACCCGTTTTATTTGCCCGGTCTGCAAGACATCACTGCGCATGTGGATTTCACCGCAGTGGCGCTCGCTGCGCAGGAGGCTGGCTTGACGGTGGCGGCCTACATGAGCCAGGCGGAGTTTCTGATTGCGGCAGGGTTGACTGAATTGCTGGCAGAGACCTCACCCGAGGAAGCTCGCGATTGGTTGACGCAGTCTCAAGCGATTCAGAAACTAACTTCGCCGGCCGAAATGGGCGAATTGTTCAAAGTCCTGCTGTTAAGTCAGGCAATGGATTTGCCGGAGCATTTGCTCAGATTTGACCGAAGTTACCGGCTGTAGGCTGCAGTTCATGCCCATATTTGTGCGTTGCGGTCTGATTCTGTTGAATTGACTGCTTTTTGAGGGCGCTTCATGTTTCGATGGTTGTTAACGATTTTCCTGGCGCTGGTGGTGTTCAGTGCCATGTTGCCCTGGCTGGAAAGGCTGGGGGTTGGCCGATTGCCGGGAGATCTGCGGTTCAGTATGTTTGGCAAGACCTTCTTTTTGCCATTTGCGTCCACCATCGTGCTGTCACTCGTCATTTTTCTTGTTGCGCGCTTTATTTGAAAATCAATCATGATCCGTTGGGTTGCTGCAATTTTCGTGTTAATTAGCGTCTTTTATCCACTTTTGCCTTTCCTTGGGCGGGTAGGTGTGGGTCGTTTGCCCGGAGATGTGCGGTTTCAGTGGCGGAGCGTGGTTTTCTGCCTGCCTTTTGGCTCGACCTTGCTGTGGTCTGCTATCGCCTTTCTGGCCGCTAAGTTGGTGCGGCTGGCGTAAGTCCCCGCTTACGCTGCAGCCCGCCAAAGTCCGCATTGCAGGCCTCTGCTTGGGGTATTGCGGGCATTATTTCAATTGACAAAAACAATCTCCACACTTATAGTTTGCGGTTCCCTGCGGAGGGGTGGCCGAGTGGTTAATGGCAGCAGACTGTAAATCTGCCCTCTTGCGAGTACGCTGGTTCGAATCCAGCCCCCTCCACCAGGTGGCAAACCGTTTTCGGTTAAGCCAGGACTTGAGCAGTGGTAGTGAACGAGGTCGGTCACCCTAGCGGGTGTAGCTCAATGGTAGAGCTGAAGCCTTCCAAGCTTATGACGAGGGTTCGATTCCCTTCACCCGCTCCAGAGTTTTTGTTGGACGTGCCCTGGTTTATCTGGGCGGCGGGCAACAGGCAGCCCTTGTAGCTCAGTGGTAGAGCACTCCCTTGGTAAGGGAGAGGCCACGTGTTCAATCCACGTCAAGGGCACCAGATTTGTTTTGATTTTGTCGGTATCAGTCGGGCGCGTGCCTGAACATTCTCATCAAATAGTTAGGAGTGCAAGATGGCAAAAGGCAAGTTTGAGCGGACCAAACCGCACGTGAATGTGGGCACGATTGGTCACGTTGACCATGGCAAGACGACGCTGACGGCGGCGATTGCGACGGTGCTGTCGAAGAAGTTTGGTGGTG
>JBILCO010000215.1:0-4195 GCA_044353075.1 Burkholderiaceae bacterium | reverse complement strand
GGTATGGCTTTGCAGATCGGCGATCAGCTTCGCGTTGTTGGCCGCATCGGATTTAGGCTCGCCCGCATAGCGCGCAGAAAAAACCCCGGGCGCACCACCGAGGGCGGGAACACAAATGCCGGAATCATCGGCCAGCGCGGGCAGGCCACTTGCGCGCGAGGCATGACGCGCTTTGGTTAGCGCGTTTTCGAGGAAGGTCGGGTGGGGCTCGTCAGCTTCGCTGATGTTGAGCTCCGCCTGCGTTTTGAGCTCAAAACCCAGCGGCTCCAGCAGCCGGGCAAACTCGGCGAGCTTGCCGCGGTTATTGGAGGCCAGTACGAGGGGGCGTGTGATCACCATCAGCGTGATTTCAGTCGGCCAGTCCCAGCGACTGCTTTTGCAGCCGGATCAGCTGGCGGATTCCCTTGTCGGCAAGATCGAGTAGCTGGTTCATGGTGCTGCGATCGAAGGCGTCACCTTCCGCGGTGCCCTGCACTTCAATGAAATGGCCCGCGTCGTTCATGACGACATTCATGTCGGTGTCACAACCGGAGTCTTCGGTGTAATCAAGATCCAGCACTGGCAATCCCTGATACACACCAACGGAAATTGCGGCCACAAAATGGCGCAGCGGCATGGAAGGAATCAGCCCGGCGGCCACCAGCCCGCTGAATGCATCATGGGCTGCGACCATAGCGCCGGTGATGGCTGCGGTGCGAGTGCCGCCGTCGGCCTGCAGCACATCGCAATCGAATTGCAGAGTGCGCTCGCCGAAGGCTTTCAGATCAAACGAAGCGCGCAGAGAGCGACCAATCAAACGCTGGATCTCCTGGGTGCGGCCGGACTGTTTGCCTTTGGCTGCTTCGCGGTCCATGCGCGTGTGAGTGGAGCGCGGCAGCATGCCGTATTCGGCGGTCAGCCAGCCTTTGCCCTGCCCGCGCAGAAAAGGTGGAACTTTCTCATCAACGCTGGCGGTGCAGAGCACGCGGGTATCGCCAAATTCGATCAGCACCGATCCTTCAGCATGACGAGTGTATTGGCGTGTGATGCGAACTTCGCGCAAGGCATTGGCGGCACGCCCGCTGGGGCGCTGTGGGGCTTGATCTGGCACTTATTCCTCGGAGGTAGTCGTTGTTGTGTTGTCGCCCGGTATGCGAAAGCGCGCTATGGCGCGCTCAATCGCCCGCGCGTCCGGCGTTTGCTCGCTGGCTGTATCTGACGGATGAATACTGGTGACAACGCGATTGCCGGGCAGACTATCGGTCATCATCGAACTCGGGCTCGCAGAGAGGCCCGCATTGGGGCCGCTACTGGCGAACAGCTCGTCTTCCAGCCAGGTCAACGCGAGCGCGGTGACATTATCGCCGTTTTTGCCGCCGGCGACGGCCGCCGTCTTCACCAACTCCGGCACCGCAAGCTCCAGCGACCGAGCCGAGAGTCGGTAGGCCAGTTCATGCTCCGGAATGCTGGACCACAGCCCGTCCGAGCAGAGCAATATCTGATCGCCCGCTTTCAATCGCACCGGGGCTGCTTTTTCTACCCGGGGCAAGGTCGGTGCGCCCACGCAGTTGTAGAGCTTGTTACGGTCCGGATGAAACAGCCGCTCGGCCGGCGATAGTCTGCCGAGTGACACCAGTCGTTCGACGTGCGAATGATCCACCGTACGCGCCAGAATGCGACCACTGCGCAGCCAGTACAGACGCGAATCGCCGCAGTGTGCCCAGTGGGCCTCGCCCTGCTGGACAATGCAGACAACAATCGTGGTGCGCGGCGTGTCGGACAATCGATGCTCGGCACGGTAGCGATGCAATGCGTGATGGGCCGTAAAAACCAGATCTTCGAGCAAGCGCGACGGATCGCCGATCGTGGGTCTGGCCCGCTCCTGAAAAAGTGCACCCATGACCTGCATGGCCATCGAGGCGGCCAGCTCGCCGTGCAGGTGCCCGCCCATGCCGTCTGCCAGCAACAGGAGTAACGCATCGCGGGTGAAGCAGTAGCCCATCCGGTCCTGATTGCTGGTGCGTCCCCCCACCTGACTGTCCTGATAAATCGAAAAACGCATGCTCAGCCCACCAGCCGGCGCAGCCGGGACAGAAGATCACTAGGCCTGGCCGGCGTCTTGCCCGAAGGTCGCAGCGCTTTCTGCAAGGCGAACACACTTTGGGGGCGCTTCAGGGGTTCGAGCATCAGGCTCCAGCGGACAATATCAATCAGTTCGCCTGAGTAAAGTCCGCGCAGTTGATGATAAAAATCGTCCATCCGGTCCTCGCGCTTTCTTTCCAACGCCGATTGCGGGGGAACGCCCACCATGCAGGTAAAAATCGACGCGCCGATGCTGTAAATGTCCGTCCAGGGCCCCAGTTCTTTTTTTGAATACAGCTCAGGGGCAGCAAAGCCCGGGGTGTACATCGGGTGCAGCTGGGATGGATCGGTGTGTAGGGTTTGCCGGGCGGCGCCAAAATCAATCAGAATCGGCGTGCCGTCGGCCCGAAGATAAATATTGGCGGGTTTGAGATCGAGGTGCAGTAATTTGTGCGTGTGCACTTCACGCAATGCATCCATGACCTGCGCAAACATGCGCCGCACGGCCGTTTCGGAGATGAGTGGTTTGTCGCCCTTTTTTTTGCGGCGCCCGATGTGTTCCTGCAAGGATCGTCCGTGCTCGTAGCCCATCACGAGATAGACGGTGTCGTGGGCACGGAAGAAGTTAAGCACCCGCACCACATGCGGATGAACGATGGAAGCGAGTGCCCGGCCTTCGTCAAAGAAACATTTTAGACCGATGCGATACAGCTCAAGATGCTCAGGCGACACGGTGGGCTGGCGTTCGCCTTCGGCACGACGGGCCAATGCGGCCGGCAGGTACTCTTTGATGGCGACCGAATGCCCGTCTTCGTCCTCGGCGAGGTACACAATGCTGAAGCCGCCGACCGCGATCTTCTTTACAATGCGGTATCCGCCGATTTTTATGCCATCCGGCAAGGCTGCGTTGTGTTGAACGGCCATTTTTTGCGAACACTCCATCGTTTTCCCGGCTCGGGATTGTGTGGATTTATTAGCTTTTTGTAAAGCCCGATGGGAAACTTACCGTGACTATTAGCAGTATGACCGGATACGCGGTCGTGAAGCGCGAAAGCGATGCAGGCACGCTGACTATCGAACTCAAAAGCGTGAATTCACGCTTTCTCGATCTGCAATTCCGCGTCAATGATGAATTGCGATCGCTCGAACCTCTGCTGCGCGAAGCCATTATGGCCCGCACCGCCCGCGGCAAAGTGGAATGCCGGCTCTCATTCGGTCGCAAGGAACAATCTTCCGCCAGCCTCGCGGTGAACGATACCTTGCTGGCAGCATTGCGTGCAGCGCAAAACAATGTGCTGTCGCAATTCAGCGAGGCGCGCCCGATGTCGGTAAGCGAGCTACTGCGCTGGCCCGGCGTGCTGTCGGAATCCGAGCTGGGAGAGGAATCACTGCAGGCCGATGTACAAGCAGCACTTGGCGAGACGCTGGATGCCTTTGTCCTGTCGCGGCAACGCGAAGGCGCGACACTGGAAGCGATGTTGTTATCGCGAATAAACGACATTGAAGACATCGTTACACGCATTACGCCGCTGGTGCCGCAGGCAATCGAGCAATTCCGTCAGAAGGCGATTGAACGCATGCAGGAAGCCCTCGGGCAGGCTATGGGCGATGGCGCAACGCTACCGACCGATTTGCAGGACCGCATACGGCAGGAAGTCACGCTGTACGGCATCCGCGTGGACGTTGCCGAGGAGTTGACCCGACTGTCGGGCCATCTGACCGAGACGCGTGCGATTCTGAAAAAAGGCGGTCAGGTTGGCAAGCGTCTGGATTTCATGATGCAGGAGCTTAACCGGGAAGCGAACACCCTGGGCTCCAAAGCGGCTGTGCGGGAATTATCGGAAGCATCGATGCAAATGAAACTGCTGATCGAGCAAATGCGCGAACAAGTGCAAAACCTTGAATAAACGACTGTTCGACAACGCTTAAACCATTACCTCTCATTCAGATTCGTTCATGTCTCATTCAGCCCCTCAATCCGGCAGTCTTTTTGTGGTGGCGGCGCCCTCGGGTGCCGGAAAATCTTCACTGGTCAAAGCATTGATGGCGCAAGACGCCGCGCTGCATCTGTCGGTCTCCTTCACCACGCGCGCGCCGCGTCCCGGCGAGTCGCATGGACGCGAGTATTTTTTTT
>JBILCO010000214.1:0-4209 GCA_044353075.1 Burkholderiaceae bacterium | reverse complement strand
CCCTGAGCTCGGCGCCGGGTTCAGTAGCGCAGGTGCGCGAGTGCGCCGCCCAGCTGACCCGCTTTGCCAAGCAATCAGGTATCACGATCATTCTGGTCGGGCATGTAACGAAAGAGGGCGCGCTGGCCGGGCCGCGTGTGCTGGAGCACATCGTCGATACCGTGTTGTATTTTGAAGGCGACACACATTCCAGCTTCCGGCTGGTGCGCGCGTTCAAGAATCGTTTTGGTGCCGTCAATGAGCTGGGCGTGTTCGCGATGACGGATAAAGGTCTCAAGGGCGTTTCGAATCCCTCCGCACTGTTTCTGTCTCAGCATGATGCACAGGTACCGGGCTCGTGCGTGATGGTGACTCAGGAAGGCACACGTCCGTTGCTGGTTGAAATTCAGGCGCTGGTCGATGCTTCTCATGTGCCGAACGCGCGACGCCTATCGGTGGGCCTTGAGCAGAACCGGCTGGCGATGCTGCTGGCGGTGTTGCACCGGCAT
This sequence comes from Burkholderiaceae bacterium, assembly GCA_044353075.1. Taxonomy (GTDB): domain Bacteria; phylum Pseudomonadota; class Gammaproteobacteria; order Burkholderiales; family Burkholderiaceae_D; genus Pernthalerella. Next base: position 3,721 of record JBILCO010000214.1, on the reverse strand, counting down.
GCCGGTGTCGCGGCTTTTGATCAGGACGTATTCATCAATGCGGTCGGCGGCGTGAAAATTACGGAACCGGCAGCCGATCTCGCAGTCCTGCTGGCGATTCAGTCGTCGATGCGTAACAAGCCGCTGCCGCGCGGGCTGGTGACGTTCGGTGAGGTTGGTCTGGCCGGCGAGATACGACCCGCGCCCCGCGGACAGGAGCGCTTGCGCGAGGCGGCCAAGCTCGGATTTTCGATGGCGCTGGTACCCAAAGCTAATCTGCCCAAACAGAAAATTGAAGGCCTGCAGGTGATCGGTGTCGAGCGTATTGATGAGGCGATGACGAAAGTCAGGGAATTTTCCTGAACAGCAGCCTCTGGCCGGACGCTCAAGTCATACGCTCAAGCCAAACCCTCAAGCCACACCATCAAGTCACACCATCAAGTCACACGCTCAAGCGTCACGCTGCAGCATCAGACCGCGAGCAGCGGCGAGTCCGCTGCGCACGGCGCCTTCCAGCGTTGCCGGATAATCCCCTGCCGTGTAATCGCCCGCCAGGAATAAACCCGGAAGGCCCGTGTCATTCGCCGGTCTTTGCAGATCGGGCGTGCACGCAAAGTTCGCGCGTTTTTCGGTAATGATGCGATGCCAGTCGGGATTGAGCAGGGCGGGCATATTGAGGTCGGCGGCGATTTGCAGTAACACTTCCGCCAGCAGTGCCTCATTACCTTCCTCTATCGCGTTGCCAGACGCGCTGATGACGACGGCCATCAATCCTGCCTGCGTCGGGTCCAGCTGCCCTCGGTCAAAAATGAATTGTGCCCATCGGTGCTTTTCCGGATCGTCAGCCAGTGCATAAAAGACTGACGGCAGCGTGACTGCCGGCGCGTATTGCAGATAGCAGGTCGTGATTGGCTCATACGTAAATTGCAGAGCAGCCGCAACTGCCGGTGCAAGCTCAGCCAGCAGCGTTTGCGCCTGTGTGGGCGGGGTGGCGATGATGAGCGCATCGAACGCCTTGTTCATCGCATCCGTCTGCACCTCCCAGCCCTCTGAGGTGCGGGCCACGCTTCGTACCTGCGTTCCAGCCTGCACATGACCGCCGTGACGTCCAACGTAGGAGGCCGCAGCATCGGGAAACAGGGAGGACAAATCCTGTCGCGGAATCAGCATGTCGGAAGCGCTGCGATGCGCACCCAGACTGTCGCGCAGCACCGCGAGAAATACGCGGGCGGATGCGCGTTCGGGCGGCGTGTTGAGGGCGGCGATACAGAGCGGTCGCCACATCAGCCGGATCACGGTGTCGGTTTGGTCGAAGCGCTCCAGCAATTCGGTGACGGTGCAGTCGGTATGGAGTTGCCATTGCATCCAGCGCGCGGCAGAGGAAAACCGGGCCAGCGACAGTTTGTCTGCAATGGTCAGTCCTTTGGCGCGCACCACCGCCCAGGCCAGATGAAACGGGGCGGGTAGTCGGGGGGCAACCAGGTCCATGCCGCCGCTGTTGGATGGGTAACGCATTTGCAGGGGCAGACGCCGCAGCGTCTCGGCAGGGCGCAGACCCACGGTTTTCATCAGATGAAGTGTGTCGCGGTAGGCGCCGAGCAAAATATGCTGACCATTGTCGAGTATGGTGCCGTGATGATCGACGCGACGCGCTCTGCCGCCCAGCATGCGTGCGGCTTCGAACAAGGTCACGCTGGCCCCGCGCCGCGTCAGCTCGACCGCCGCCGCACAGCCCGCCCAGCCGGCGCCTACGATGGCGACCGAGGGCTTGCGCATCAGCCCCTGATCCAGGTTTTCCACGCCAGCCACAGCTTGCGCAAGGGCGTGAGTGAAATTTTGTGCTCCAGCATACGGAAACCATCACGCTCGATTTCATCGAGGACGGCGCGATAAATTGCCGCCATGATCAGACCGGCCCGCTGTGCGCGCCGGTCGGTTGCGGGCAGCAGTGCCATGGCTTCGTCGTAAAGCGTCTGTGCGCGTTGCGTCTGAAAGCGCATCAGCGCGACGAAGCGATCGCTGTGCTTTGCATTGAGCAGATCAGAGGCAGGTACCTGGTGTGCCTGCAGCTCCGATATCGGCAGATAGATGCGGCCGCGGCGCGCATCTTCACCGACATCACGAATGATGTTCGTTAGCTGAAACGCGAGGCCGAGCTTTTCCGCATATTGCAGCGTTCGCGGATCGGTACAGCCAAAAATGCTGGCCGACATGATGCCCACGACGCTGGCCACATGCCAGCAATAGCGCTCTAGCGCGACGAAGTCCAGATAACGGGTCTGGGTCAGGTCCATCTCCATGCCATCAATCACGGCCAGCAAATGCTCGCCTTGGATGTTGAAAGTTTTCAGGTGCGGACTGAGCGCCTGGGTCACCGGATGGCTGGGCTGACCGGCGAGCATTTGCCCCACCTCCTTGCGCCACCAGGCCAGTGTGGTTTGGGCGAGCGCCGGGTCGCTGGTTTCGTCAACGACGTCATCCACCTCGCGGCAAAAGGCATACAACGCAGTGATCGCCTGACGGCGCTGCGGCGGCAGGAATAAAAAGCTGTAGTAGAAACTCGAGCCGCTCTGAGCAGCTTTTTGCTGGCAGTAGTCTTCGGGGGTCATTCTTTTGACTTGGTCATGTTGTTTGTTTTCAGTGCGCGCCAGAACATCAGCAGCCAGTCGCGCCTCCCGAGCGTCGGGCGGGAGCGGAAGACATCGTAACCGACCGCTTCGATTTTTTCGAGGATGCGCAAACCGCCTTGCACAATCAGTCGCAATTCCCAGCCCAGACGGCCGTGTACCTGCAGCGCCAGCGGCGCCCCTTCCAGCATGAGTGCACGTGCCCGTTCCACTTCGAAAGCCATGAGCGCCCGCCAGCGATCGTCAGCGCGTTGGGCGGCGATCTGTTCCTCGGTCACGCCAAATCGCTGCAAATCCTCCTGCGGCAGATAGACTCGGGATTTATCCCAGTCGATGCGTACGTCCTGCAGAAAGTTAATGATTTGCAGGGCACTGCAGATGGCATCACTTTGGCGAAATGCACGTTCGCTGATGTCGCCTGACAGACTGAGCATGATGCGCCCGACCGGGTTGGCTGAGCGACGGCAGTAATCCAGCAAGACCTCAAAGCTCGCGTATCGGGTTTGCCGAACGTCCTGGCGAAACGCGGACAAGAGATCGTGCAGGTACTGCGTGTCCATTGCATGCTCGGCGAGCGTGCTGGCGACTTGTTGAAATAGAGGTGTATCGGGCGGCTCGCCTTTGTCGATGCGGTTCAGCTCGGCCTCGTAGGCCATGAGGGCCGCAATGCGCTCATGCGGTAGCGCATTGCCTTCGTCTGCCAGATCATCGGCACTGCGTGCGAAAGCGTAGATCACCCTGACTGGCGCGCGCATCGCTCTGGGCAGCAGCGGTGAGGCGACCGGAAAATTTTCGTAGTGGGCGTTGGACATCGGCTGTGGTCGGTCAGATTTTTGAGCAGTTCGAATACGGATAATTCCTCCGCTATAATTACTAACCTTTGGGTCAGTAATAAGAAAGCTCAGAAAAAATCCTGCAATAAGCGTCCGTTTCGTGAGTTCAGTGACGCTCAATGAGCCTGATTCGTCTTCGGTGACCTTGCGACAGAAACTCGCAAGGTCCGCATGCAGGCAGGCCGAATACTAAAGGAAAATCCGTGCCGCACCAGAAACCGTTATCACTGTTGACACCGCTCCCTGCGCTGATCAGTCTCATGCCACTCTTGCTTATGGTGG
>JBILCO010000017.1:0-14250 GCA_044353075.1 Burkholderiaceae bacterium | reverse complement strand
TTCAACTCCTGCAAGGCGATCTCGGTCTGACCACCGCTGAAATAAGCAGTTGCGAGTTCAAGGCGAATATCCGTGCGGCGTTTAACGTCTGCCCGCCCATCCGGTGCCGGCGCGACCCCGGCACCCGCACATCCGGCCAGCAGAGAGCCCAGCAACAAGACACGGATTGCATGCAATGGATTCACCCTGAGATCTCCACAATACGGCCAAAATCTTTGCCGTATTTTTCCTGATAGGTCGACATGGTTTGCATGCGCTCGCGTACCCGTGTCCGATCCTGCACTTCACCGGCCAGCTGGCCGCAGGCCGCATCGATATCATCACCACGGGTCTTGCGGATCGTGGTCACAATACCGCCATCCATGAGTACCTGGGCAAAAGCGCGAATGCGCGCATTAGGCGAACGTTTGAGTCCGGATTGCGGAAACGGATTGAAAGGTATCAGGTTGAATTTGCAAGGCACACGAGCAACCAGCGCCAGCAGCTCGCGCGCATGCTTGTCGCTATCGTTCACACCGTCCAGCATGCAGTATTCGAAGGTGACGAAATCGCGTGGCGCAAATTCAAGATAACGAACACACGCGTCCATCAATTCGGCGAGCGGATATTTTTTATTCAGTGGCACGAGATCATCACGCAATGCATCATTCGATGCATGCAGAGACACCGCGAGCGCTACCGGACAGTCACGAGACAGCTTGTCAATCATGGGAATCACACCGCTGGTCGAGAGCGTGACCCGCCGACGCGAGAGCCCATACGCGTTATCGTCCAGCATGAGTTTCAACGCAGCGACAGCGGGCTCGTAATTGAGCAAGGGCTCACCCATGCCCATGAGCACCACGTTGGTAATCTGGCGCTCGCCTTTGGGTCCGGCCACGGTGCCATTGCTGCGACGGAGCATGAACTCCGCCGACCACAACTGACCGATGATTTCGCCCACGCTCAGGTTGCGGGAAAAGCCCTGCTTGCCCGTCGAACAAAAACGGCAATTCACTGCGCATCCTGCTTGCGTGGAAATGCACAGCGTGCCGCGATTTTCTTCGGGAATGAAAACGGTTTCAACCGCATCGCCGTTACCAACATCGAACAGCCATTTGCGGGTGCCGTCGGCAGAAGTATGGTCGCTGATGACCACAGGCGCGGTGACGGTGGCGAGATGCCGGAGTTTGTCGCGCAATGAACGCGCGAGATCGGTCATCACATCAAAATCATGCTCGCCGAATTGATGGATCCAGCGCTGCAACTGACGGGCACGAAAAGGCTTTTCACCGTGCGACTGACACCAGCTCACCAGCGCATCCGGGTCCAGATCCAACAGGTTGGTGGTTGCCGTCATAAAGGGTGCCTCTCGTACATACGGGTCAGCGGGTTGCGTCTGGCGCAACCCTGAGCAAGCATGGGTCAGCGTGAAGCCCTCACGCTGACGTCGCCAGCGCTGACGCTCAGCGAGAATAAACGTTCAGCGCAGGGAAAAAGTAGCTGATTTCGCCTTTCGCGGTTTCCGGGGCATCGGAACCGTGAACAGCGTTGGCATCGATCGAGTCAGCGAAATCCGCACGGATCGTGCCCTTGTCTGCCTTCTTGGGGTCAGTGGCGCCCATCAGGTCACGGTTTTTCAGGATGGCGTTCTCGCCTTCCAGTACCTGCACCATGACGGGACCGGAGATCATGAAGTCGACCAGATCCTTGAAAAACGGGCGCTCACGGTGCACCGCGTAAAAACCTTCAGCCTCGGCACGCGACAATTGCGCCATGCGAGCAGCAACGATTTTCAGGCCGGCGGCTTCGAAACGCGCATAGATTTGGCCGATGACGTTTTTTGCTACGGCGTCCGGTTTGATGATCGACAGGGTGCGCTCGATTGCCATCTGTAAAAACTCCAATAAAATTAAGGGGTTAACAATTATTGTGAGCGCGGGGACGCGCCCTGATTAGCCAAAGATTCTAGCATGAAAGCCGTGTAAAATGGCCTTAGATCGTCGTCAGATGCCGCTCTGGCCCTTGAAAATGCCGACTGGACACCCCATCTGCCATTCAGTTAAATTAACGTTTTGACAGTCCCACAACCGGGGCCTGTTAACGAATCAACAACAGGAGGTCCTATGAACCAACCCTTCCAGACCGCTTACGAGACATCGGGCGAACTGATCGCGGTTCGTCACCGCGTTCTGCGCAACACTTACTGGCTGCTGGCACTGTCCATGCTCCCCACCGTTCTGGGGGCCTGGCTGGGCGTCCAGATGAAGTTCGCATTCATGAGCGGCAGCCCCTTCCTTGGCTTCATCGTTTTCATGGCCATCGCCTTCGGATTTTTCTATGTAATCGAAAAAACCAAAAATTCTGCCATCGGTGTTGCGGTACTGCTGGGCTTCACGTTCTTCATGGGACTGATGCTCTCCCGCATGCTCGGCCACATCCTGAATTTCTCCAACGGCGCATCGCTGATCATGACCGCCTTTGGTGGCACCGCCATTATTTTTGCGACGATGGCGACCATTGCCACGACGAGCAAGCGCGATTTTTCGGGTCTTTCAAGCTGGTTGTTTGCCGGCGTGATTGTTATCCTGCTCGCAGCAGTCGCCAACATCTTCCTGCAAATGCCGGCGCTGCAAATCGTGATCTCGGCGATTGCGGTGGTGATCTTCTCCGCTTACATCCTTTTTGATGTGCAACGCGTGATCAACGGCGGTGAAACCAATTACATCACTGCAACGCTGGCCATTTATCTGGATCTGTACAATGTGTTCGTACATCTGCTGGCGCTGCTGGGTATTTTTGGCGGAGAGCGTGACTGACAGATTCACTGCAGGAAAACCAGAAACGCCGGCCAAGTGCCGGCGTTTTTCATTGCTATGCTCAGAGACGGTTGAAGACAGCGATCGACTCCACGTGTGCCGTATGCGGAAACATATTGATCACACCCGCGCTGCTCAGCGCATAAACACCTGAATGCACCAGAGCACCCGCGTCCCGCGCCAGTGTGGCCGGATTGCAGGAGACGTACACGATTCTTTCGGGCACAGCTTGAGGATCGATTTGCGCCAGTTCGGCGATGGCTTTGCAAACCTCACTGGCGCCCTCACGTGGCGGATCAATCAGCATGCGATCAAAACGCCCCAGTGAACGCAGATCATCGGCAGAAAATTCGAACAGATTGCGGTTGTAAAAAACCGTTTTCTGATCGAGCCCGTTAATACGAGCATTTTCCAACGAGCGCTCTGTCAGTGCCGGGCTGCCCTCGATACCGACCACTTCGGCCGCCCGTGTGGCCAGTGGCAAGGTGAAATTTCCCAAGCCACAAAACAAATCAGCGACGCGATCCTCCGGCTGGACATCCAGCAGGCGCAAGGCGCGCGCCACCAGCACGCGGTTGATCTGATGATTCACCTGCGTAAAATCGGTCGGTCTGAATGGCATGCGAACACCAAACTCGGGCAGGGTGTACTCAAGCGCACTGTCGGCCGGATAAAAAGGGATCGCGGTATCCGGACCTTTGGACTGAAGCCAAAAATGTACCGGCCATTGTTGCGCGAATGCGATGAGTTTCGCTTTATCAGCCTCACCCGGTGGATCCATCACCCGCAATACCATCACAATAATCTGCTGGCCGTCCTGCTCTCCCACGGCCAGCTCGATTTGCGGCAATCGATCGCGGATCGATAAATCCGCAATCAGCAAACGCAAGGGCACCAGCATGTCTGACACCACACGCGGCAGAATTTCGCAGTGTTTCATGTCAGCGATGAAACCGGAACGCCGCTCATGAAAACCAACCAGCACCCCACCTTTTTTAGCAACATAACGCACTGACAAACGCGCACGATAACGATAGCCCCAGTCCGGCCCTTGTATGGGGCGAAGTATCGTGCTGGCCTCGACCTTGCCCAGATGATGCAGAGCATCCTCCAGCACGCGCTGCTTGATCGCGACCTGAGCAGGTACATTCAGATGCTGCATCGCGCAGCCACCACACAGGCCGAAATATTCGCAGCGCGGCCGGGCTCGCAGCGCAGACTCTCGCAGAAGCGCCGTCATATCGGCCGCTTCCCATTTGGATTTCCGTCGATAGGACTTGAATCGCACCCGCTCACCGGGCAGTGCACCCTCGACGAAAATGACTTTTCCGGGACTACCGTCCTCGTTGGCGAGATGACCTACCCCGCGCGCTTCCATGTCGAGGGACTCGATGTCGAGCAAACTGTCGTTCATAAATAAGGGAGGTAAAACGAATGGGAGACCGGATTTTAACGCGGGAAGAAATACAAGCCGCAAGGTCAACGGTTAAAGCAGAGAATCCTTGCTGATGCCGCGTGCCAGCATGGTTTTTTTCAGCCGCACCAGACCCTCCTGCTGGATTTGCCGAACGCGCTCCCGGGTCAGCCCCATTTCATCAGCGAGTTCCTCCAGTGTGGCCGGTTGGGCATATCCCATACCAAATCGCCGCATGATGACTTGCCTCTGCTTGATGGGTATGGTGTCGAGCCAGTGTCTGACCATGGAAACCATTTCATGATGCTCGGCGTCGGATTCCGGTCCGCCCTCGGCGACATCGGCCAGCAGATCCAGCAAACTGGACTGCGGATCACCGTCGAGCGGCGTATCCAGCGAGGCCACGTGCTCGGCCATACCGAGAATCGCATGGACATCATCAACACTACGCTCGACCAGATGAGCGATGTCTTCGACCTTGGCGTCATGACCGTCCGATAATCTTGCCTCGAGATGATACTTGGCACGCAGTACAAGATTGAGCTCACGTATGCGATGCACGGGCAGGCGTATGGTGCGCGCCTGATTCATGATGGCCCGCTCTACGCTTTGGCGTATCCACCAGGTCGCATAAGTGGAGAAACGAAAACCCCGCTCGGGCTCGAATTTCTCGATCGCATGCATGAGGCCCAGGTTGCCTTCTTCAATTAAATCCAGCAAAACAACGCCACGATTAATATAGTGCTTGGCAATCGACACCACGAGCCGCAGATTATGCTCAATCATTTTCTGGCGGGCAGGAAAATCGCCCTGTTTGGCCAGAGTGGAGAAATGAATTTCTTCCTGCGCCGTCAGCAAAGGCCGAAGGCCTATCTGATTCAGATAGCGCTGTGTGGCATCGGTGGCCAGCTCTGATTTCAACAGGGAGCGAAAATCCTCAACGGTCTCCGCAACCTCACTATCCTCCTCGGGCAGCGCCCCTTCAGACAGGGGCGACATCAACTCCGGTTCTTCCTTTGCGGGCGACTCCGAAGCGTCAGGTCTGCGTTTCATCGTACGGGAGAAGTTTGCGAATCAGCAGGTGGTGGTGGTAGCAGCGTGGACGGATCGACGGGTTTACCCATGCGCCGTATCTGAAAACGGAGTTTGACGATATCTGCATCAGAATCGCCCATCTCGGCAATCTGCTGTCGTTGGCTGACGGTTTGACCCTCGCGAACAAGGATGGTTTTGTTGTGAGCGTAAGCGGTCACCATGCTGTCACTGTGTTCCAGAATGATCAGGTTGCCGTAACCACGCATATTCTTCGCGTAGAGTACTTTGCCGTCGCTGGCTGCAACCACTGGCTGACCGGCCTTGCCAGCGATATCAATGCCTTTTCGCGTCAGATCAAAATTGCTGACGACTCTGCCCTCAGTCGGCCAGATAAAACGGCCGGCAGCAGAAGGCTGGATGTCTGCTGCTTTTTTAGCTGGCTCCAGCGCGCGTACCGGGCTGGGGTCGCCCCGCTCCAGGTCGGCAATTGCCTTGTCGGAATAAACAACTTTCTGACCCAGAGGTCCGGTCTTGTGCATTGACACGGCACGAGCACTGACCTGGGGCCCGCTAGACGACGTGGCAGGTCGGCCAGCCCGGCGTAACTCCATGTCCGACTCCAGCGGCACGCTCATCACCTGCGCGGTGTCGACCGGTGCGATGCGCAACAATCGACCGACGTTGATCGCATTCGGATTCGGCAAGGTATTCCATTCACTGAGTTCGCCAACGGTCCGGCCGAACTGATCCGCAATTTTCAGCAAGGTATCGCCTTGTTTCACGGTGTAGTAACCCGCCGGGTCTGCACCAGGGAGCGGCAACGCCTCCGTGGAGAGTGGCTTCGTTGCAGACGCGTTGTTGTTATCGGTACTGCTGTCGGTGGGCTGACTCGTCTTGCTCGCGGACTGACTCGTCTTGCTGGCGGGCTGACGGGCGGCCTGCGTGGGGGATTGAGTAGTTGCGACACTGCTCTTGCGACGTTCCAGGCTTTTCGAGGTGCGGTCGTCGATGGTCGCTTGCGAAGGCATGTCGGCACAGCCTGTGACGAACAACGCGACCAGAATGGCGAGAAAACTGCGCGTCAGCGTACGGTGTTCAGCATTGGGAAAAGCGTCTGTCTTCATACGTCCATGAGCTCGTTTCAGCCAAAGGTACCCGGTTTCAGTGGCACGAAATGGCAAGGTTCCAGCGTTTCGGCCATCCACTCGTTGCGTCCGGTCCGGCGAATGAGTTTGAGTACCTGATTACGCTGCCCGACCGGGGCGATCAGCCGTCCACCTACCGACATCTGGTCCAACAAGGCCTGAGGCACATCCAAACCGGCCGCTGCCAAAATAATGCCATCAAACGACCCGACTTGCGGCAAGCCCAGCATACCATCCCCATAGTGCAGTCTCAGGTTGGGGATGCGCAGCGGGCGCAGGTTGGTTCGGGCAAGCTCGTGCATCGGGCGTATGCGCTCGATCGAGTACACCTCATCAGCCAGCTGCGCAATCACGGCTGCCTGATAGCCACAACCGGTACCGATCTCCAGAACGCGACTGAGTTTTCCGCTGATGCCACCGCGCATCACCTCGATCATTCGGGCCACGATGTACGGCTGCGAAATAGTCTGGTGATATCCAATCGGCAGCGACGCGTCGATATAAGCCTGACTGGCGAGCCCCGGTTCGAGAAAATAATGCCGCGGCACGGCTTCCATGGCCGCCAGCACGGCAGTATCCCGTATGCCTTGCTGAGCGAGACGTTGCACCATGGCTCTGCGCACGGCATCCGACACCAGCGGCGAGTTGGCCGTGCGATCGGTGGCCGGCCGAGTGCTGGTGACCGTCGACGGTGCTGCCACTGCAAGACGGGCCATGTTCTGCATCGCTGTCTGCGGGCTGTTCATTTGCGGCATGGCGGTCGCTTTTTTACGATCTGCGGCACCCGTGACCCGGTCCAGCGTCAAAGGAAAACGCTTTTGAGGCTGGCTTTTGCCCTCGCTCATCGGAGAACCTGTTTCAAACGTTCGAGTTGCGACGCGTGCGTCAGGTCAATCTGTAGTGGTGTCATGGATACCCAGCCCTGGCTAGTTGCATAAAAATCCGTACCTTCGCCGACTTCCTTTGCCTGCCCCGGAGGGCCGATCCAGAAAATTTCATTACCGTGTGGATCCCGGCTTCGTATCACCGGTTCGGATTGGTGTCGCTTACCCAGGCGCGTCGCGACCACCGTCTGCAAGGCGTCATAGGGACGATTGGGAATGTTCACGTTGATCAGATACGGCGAGCTCAATTCATCGAGCCGACGCAACACCATGTCTTTCGCGACACGCGCCGCATCTTCAATGTGCGCCCAGCCGTAATCGACCTGCGAAAATGCAATGGCCGGGATCCCGAAAAGGAAACCTTCGGTCGCGGCCGCCACGGTCCCCGAGTACAAGGTATCGTCTCCCATGTTCTGGCCCTGGTTAATGCCGGAGACGACCAGATCCGGACGCGTATCCAGTATGCCGGTCAGTGCAATGTGGACGCAATCACTGGGCGTGCCATTGATCGAATAAAAGCCGTTGGCCGCGCGCATGACCCGCAGCGGACGATCCAGCGTCAGCGAATTCGAGGAACCCGAACGGTTGCTGTCCGGTGCCACCACCACAATGTCGGCGATGGTCGCGAGTTGCTCGGCCAGCGCATTGATGCCGGGCGCCAGATAACCGTCGTCATTACTGATCAAAATTTTCATTGGAACGATTTTACCTGAAGGCAGACTGCGTAAATTTACAGTTTGATTACGCTCAATGAGAGATACCGAACCTGACCGACCCATCCCAAATCACGCATAACCCGAGCGTGGAATCCAATCCATTCATGGCGCTGACAGAGTGGCTAGATTGACAACAATGCGGTCAACGCACCAGCGAACGATCAGCCGGGCAGCTTCTGCAAAAAATTCTGTACAGCAGCCAATTCGCGCGTGCGCGCAAAAGGCGGCAGACTTTGCCAGATGCGTCGCCCATACGGTTTCGAAATCATTCGGGGGTCGCAGATCATCAGCACGCCCCGGTCGTTTTCGTCGCGTATCAGACGCCCGGCGCCCTGCTTGAGATTGATGATGGCTTCGGGCAGCTGATGATGCATGAAACCATTTAGGCCGCGCTTTTCCATCTCCGCGACACGGGCTGCCAGCACTGGGTCATCAGGTGGTGCAAACGGAAGCTTGTCGATGATCACCACTGACAATGCATCGCCCGGCACATCAACGCCCTCCCAAAAACTCTGACTGCCTACCAGCACCGCATTGCCCGCCTTGCGAAATTGCGTGAGTAGTTCAGTGCGGCCAATTTCACCTTGCACGAACAGCGGATACGGCAGCTTGCGTCGCTCGAATTCATCGCGTAATCGCTCGGCGGTTTTCTTCACCGCCCTTAGCGTAGTGCAAAGAAAGAAGGTCCGCCCGCCCGCCGCCTCGATGACGGGCAAGGCCGCATCGATCACGGCATCAGTGTAGTCGGGTGAATTGGGCTGCGGCAGAATCGTCGGCGAGTACAGCAGTGCCTGCTGCTGATAATCAAACGGGCTCGGCAGGGAAATCGCTGTCTCGCCGGTCAATCCGAGCTGGCTGCTGTAATGCGTGAAGTCCTGTTTGACGGCCAGCGTCGCGGACGTAAAAATCCAGGCACGAGGTGGGCCCTCGCGCTGCTTGCTGAAAATAGGCGCAATCGACAAAGGTGTGCGACGCAGTTGCACCGACTGTGAAAAGGCCTCGACCCACAAGACGGTGGGGGGTAACGATTCATCGGTGCTTTCTTTCCAGTCTGCCAGACGATGGCCCAGCTCGATCGCACGAACACGACACTGCTCGATCGTTTCTGCGCGCTCGGCTTGGGTTGCCAGCACTTCGGCCATATGCGAGAGCATTTCCTTCGCATGTTCCAGCGCCGGGAAAAACGGACTGCTGGGCGCAATCTGACCGAAGGCCAGCCGTATGCCTTCCGGAGGAAAAGTCAGGCGCAGATCACGCAATGACTTCTCGACCGAAGCCACCAGTGCTCCCCAGTCCGCACCATCGCGCGCATGCGTGAGGCCTTCAGCCAGCACATCGCGGCACAATTCCATGATCTGCGAAGTCGACACATCTTCGCCAAAGAACAGCGTTGCCGTTTCGGGCAACTGGTGGGCTTCGTCAAAAATTACCGTATTCGCATTAGGCAAAAATTCAGCAACGCCGGTGTCTTTCAGTGCTACATCGGCAAAAAACAAATGATGATTAACGACGACAACGTCGGCCTGTTGCGCCTCCTTGCGCGCTTTCATGACGAAACAATCCTGGTAGTGCGCACACTCGGCGCCCTGACAATTGTCGCGTGTAGAGGTCACCAGGTTCCAGATCAGCGCATTCTCTGGCACGTTCGACAGCTCTGCCTTGTCACCGGTGTGGGAGGTTTTGAGAAAACGTCCGATTTCTCGCAAATAGCCAACATCTTCGCGCGCGGTGAGCCGGCCATTTTGCAGGGTGCGCTCGAGATGAAAATGGCAGACATAGTTAGCCCGGCCCTTCAGCAATGCGACCGATACGGGCACGTTGAGTGCCTTACGAACGACCGGGATGTCACGCAGAAATAACTGATCTTGAAGATTTTTAGTGCCGGTGGAAATGATGACTTTGCCACCCCACAGCAAGGCTGGCACCAGATAGGCAAACGTTTTTCCGGTACCGGTACCCGCCTCTGCGATCAGTGCACGCTGACCTGCAATGGCTTGTGCCACTGCCCGGGCCATTTCGGTCTGTGATTGTCGGGGACGAAACCCGGGGATACCGTTGGCAAGTGTGCCGATCACGGAAAACAGCTGTTCGATTTCCGCGTCATGGACGTGGAGCGACGCTGTGTCGTTGACGGGTTCGGTCAAGGAGGGTTCAGTCACGAAGGGGCGGGCAGCGGATATCAGGCGGGAATGTCAGGCACCAGCTGCATCTTGAGCTGAATGATCTGATCCTTGAGTTGCAATTTGCGCTTTTTCAGACGGCGCAATTGCAAATCATCGGTGCTAACCGTGTCAGCGAGACGATCGATGGCCACATCAAGATCACGATGCTCAACTTCCAGTTCAATCACGCGAGCATGGACCTGTTCGGTGGAAGCAGTCATGGCTTGCTGTTAGCGGGTGCTTCGGCAGGTACCTCGGCGGGTGTTTCAGCCGACGTCGCTGTTGCTGCCGGTTCCGTTACCTCAGGCGCAGACTCGCGCGCGGTACCGGAGATGGGGCGTGAGCGGCTACCCGGCTGCTGCTTTACCCGGTTGTCGCGCTCGGCCAGTGCCCGATCACGCTCGGCCGCCTTTTCTTTTCTGAGCAAGGCATTTGCCTCAACTTCGATTTTTCTGATTTTTGATTGAGCCAGGCGCTGTCTTTGCCGGACATCACTCAGGCACGCCGACGCAAAAAAACGGCTGTAGCAAGCGACACGCTGATCGGAATAAAACTTGTCGACCGCCGTGCGGGCAGCGCCGATTTCATCCAGCGCCGCTTGGGCGCGTTCGGTCGTCTCAATCGATCCGGTTGCAAAGCGCTCTGCGAAAGCCGCTGCTGCATCCTGCGCGCTCACCCAGGATGCAGGCAAAGCCAACAGCAAAACGATGAAACCCGACGCGATAATTTTAAAAAAGGTCATAAGTCCGATGGTGTTTTCAGGCGATCGCCGCGGCCGACTGACGCCGTGTGCTTTCCTTGTATTCACGCGACTGCATCTCCAGTATGCGCGATACAGTGCGGTGGAACTCGTTAGCCATCCGGCCCTCGGTGTACAGCAGGTCGGGCGCAACGTCAGCTGACATCACCAGCTTGACACGATGATCGTAAAGAACATCAATCAGCCAGGTGAAACGTCGCGCCTCTGAAGCCATATCGGCGTTCATACGCGGCACGCCGGACAGAACGACGGTATGAAACCGGCTGGCAATCTCAAGGTAGTCGTTTTGTGATCGCGGTCCGCCACAGAGTGTTGCAAAATCAAACCAGATGGCACCGCCCGCTCGCCGCAGTGCCTTCAGCTCCCGTGATTCTATCGTGATCCGGGGATCCTGATCCGGCGTCTCGGCGATACTCGAAAAGGTCTGCCGCAGTGCGTTATCGGCTGCCGTACCCAAAGGGGTGTGATACACATCCACCTGCGCCATGATGCGCTTGCGGTAATCGGTGCCGTCATCAACATTCAGAACATCGAGCTTTTCACGCAGCAAAGCAATCGCAGGCAGCATGCGATCTCGGTGCAGTCCATCGGGGTACAAATCGTCCGGAGCGTAATTGGAGGTCAGCACGAAAGACACGCCGTTATCGAACAGGGCTGACATCAGGTTATACAGAATCATCGCGTCGGCGATGTCCGAGACGTGGAATTCATCAAAACAAATCAGACGATATTTGCGCGCAATTTTCGCAGCAACGATTTTCAGTGGATCTTCCACATCCTTTTGCTCATCGAGCTGCCGGTGAACGCCACGCATGAATTCATGGAAATGCAGCCGGGTCTTGCGCACGATGGGAACCACCGTAAAAAAGCTATCCATGAGAAAGGACTTGCCGCGTCCAACGCCACCCCACAGATAGACACCGCGGGGTACATCCGGACGATTAACCAGTCGCTTCAGCCGTGATGAACGACGCTCGCGAAAGTTCACCCATTCATCATAGGCCTCCTGCAAGCGTGCCACGGTGGCCAGCTGCGACGGGTCAGACGCATATCCGCGCTCCGCAAGCACATGCGCGTAGTATTGCTGAACATTCATCACTGCAGCGGCGTCATGTCGACGATGACGCGGGATGGGTAATCGCTGCGCACACCGGCCAGAGGGAACCCAAAGCCGAGCGACACACCCACGCCGCTGTAGCCGCCGCTGCCACCACCGATACCAACGCCAACGCGGGTGGCACCGGGACGCCGACCTGCGCCGCTATGGCGGTGAATAACCTCAGAGGTCCGGTAGCCCGACTTGTTGCAAACAACGCGCAGATCGCCATTCATCTTACCGACGGCAGCGTAACCGGGCGTCTGCACGGTCCAGCTACCCGAATCCGTGGTGACGACACAGTCAGCGCCATCCAGCGGCTGATCACGGACGGTGGACAGGATTTCAACACGCCCGTCAAACGGCGGTGTCGTCACACAAGCCGAGAGCGACAGTAGTGCAGGTAGCACGAGCGTGCGCCATGGCAGACAGCTCAGACATGTCAGAAACCTCGAATTGAGCCGCATGATGATCTGTCCTTTAACGGGCCCTGCAATCAGAAGTTCAGCGCGCGCTTGTCGACGGCCAGTGCCGCTTCCTTGGTGGCTTCGGACAATGAGGGATGCGCGTGACAAATACGCGCAATGTCTTCGGCGGAGGCACGGAACTCCATCGCCACCACCGCCTCGGCAATCAACTCGGAGGCCATCGGCCCGATGATGTGCACACCCAGGATTTCGTCGGTACGCGCATCGGCCAAAAATTTCACCATACCCGAGGTATCACCAAGCGCACGCGCCCGACCATTGGCCAGAAACGGAAAGGTGCCGGCGTTGTATGCAACACCGTCAGCCTTGAGTTGCTGCTCGGTCTTGCCCACCCAGGCAATTTCCGGAGATGTGTAAATGACCCAGGGAATCGTATTAAAGTTCACGTGACCATGTTTGCCAGCGATGCGCTCAGCGACAGCGACGCCCTCTTCCTCGGCCTTGTGAGCGAGCATCGGTCCGCGAACCACATCGCCGACCGCCCAGACGTTGGGCAGGTTGCTACGGCAATGATCGTCGACGGCAATAAATCCACGCTCATCCAGCGCCAGCCCGACCGTTTCTGGCTGGAGTCCGATCGTGTTGGGCAGGCGACCAATAGACACGATCAGCTTGTCGAATTTCGCCTCATGCGCATGGCCGCTGGCATCAGTGTAGTGGACGCTGACTTCTTTGCCTGCTTTGATTTCACCGATTTTCACGCCCAGCTCGACGGTCAGGCCCTGTTTGGCAAACAGCTTTTGCGCTTCTGCTGCAATTTGCTGATCGACCGCACCGAGGAAGGCCGGCAAGGCTTCGAGGATAGTGACTTCCGCTCCCAGCCGGCGCCAGACGCTGCCCATTTCAAGACCGATGACCCCGGCACCGATCACGCCGAGTTTTTTGGGCACGGCGTCGATCGCCAGCGCACCGGTGTTGGAAAGAATGAGCTTTTCATCGAAGGGCACCTGTGGCAAGGCGCGCGGATTGGAGCCGGTCGCAATGATGATGTGCTTGCCCGTCAGTGTCTCGTTGTTTTTTCCGGTGACGGAAATTTCATAGCCGTCAGCATTCGCTTTCACGAAGGCGCCACGACCATGGAAAAAACTGACCTTATTTTTCTTGAACAGGTAAAGAATGCCATCGTTGTTTTGTTTGACGACCGTATCTTTACGACCCAGCATCTGGGCGAGATTGAGCTTGAGCCCCTTGACCTCAATTCCGTGTTCGGCGAAGCCGTGGCCCGCGTGTTCGAAATGTTCGGACGACTGCAACAAGGCTTTTGACGGAATGCAGCCGACGTTGGTGCAAGTGCCGCCCGGTGCCGGACCGCCTTTGTCATTTTTCCACTCGTCGATACAAGCGGTTGACAGGCCAAGCTGTGCAGCGCGAATGGCCGCAATGTAGCCACCCGGGCCACCGCCGATGACGATGACATCAAAATTTTTCGACATGGCGCCCCCTTACAGATCGAGTAACAGACGGGACGGATCTTCGAGCACTTCCTTCATCGCGACCAGACCCAATACCGCTTCTCGACCATCGATCAATCGGTGATCGTAAGACATCGCGAGATAGTTCATGGGTCGGACCACCACTTGTCCATTCTCGACCACCGCGCGGTCCTTGGTCGCATGAACGCCCAGGATGGCCGACTGCGGCGGGTTGATGATGGGCGTGGACAGCATGGAGCCAAAAGTGCCGCCGTTGCTGATGGAGAAAGTACCGCCGGTCATGTCCTCCATGCCGAGTTTGCCGTCGCGCGCCTTGGCG
>JBILCO010000052.1:0-9671 GCA_044353075.1 Burkholderiaceae bacterium | reverse complement strand
GGTAACGGCATCAATACGGCGCAAAGCTTACCAACTTTATACCAGACATTGCTCCAGGCCCTCGATAAAAATACCTTTCGGCAAGTTTTGGCCGATGAATACGATCTTGCTGCCTCGGAGTTCGGTCTCGGCCCACTGCGCGCCCAGGTCGCTACCCATGGTCTGATGCACGCCTTGAAAGATCACTTTGCGAGAAGCACCTGCCATCCACAAAATGCCTTTATAACGAAGCATGCGAGGACCATAGACCTGAATCAGGTTTCCGAGAAATTCCTCCAGGCGCGCCGGATCGAATGCACGATCGCTGCGAAACACGAAGGCGGCGATATCATCGGTGTGACTGCCGCCATGATGAGAGTGCTCGTGATGGTGGTGTGCATGATCATGGTCGTGATGGTCGCAGTGGTCATCGCATGCGTGCGCGTGATCGTGCTCGTGCGATTCCGCTTTCAGGAAATCGGGATCAATATCCAGACGATCATTGAGATTGAACCCGCGGATATCAAGAATTTCGGCGATTGCTACCTTGCCGAAATCGGCGTGAAGCAAGGGTGCGCGCGGATTGATCCGTTTGAGCCGCGTTTCAAGCGCACTGATCTGATCCGCACTCACTAGATCAGTTTTAGACAGAAGCATACGATCGGCGAATCCGGCTTGCCGCTGCGCCTCTTCATAGGTATCCAGCTGATGCATGGCATGACTGGCATCCACAACGGTGATGACCCCGTCGAGCAGATAGTCGGTCGCCACTTCCTCATCCATGAAAAAAGTCTGCGCGACCGGACCGGGGTTGGCCAGGCCGGTCGTCTCGATGACTACACGATCAAATTGCAGACTGCCATCGCGGCGTTTGCGCGCCAGTTCACCCAGCGCTGTGATCAGATCACCACGCACGGTACAGCACACACAACCATTGCTCATCTCGACAATCTGTTCGTTACTGTCGCGAACCAGGATTTCATTGTCGATGTTTTCTTCGCCGAACTCGTTTTCGATCACTGCAATCTTGTATCCGTGTGGCTCATGCAGAATGCGATTAAGCAGCGTCGTTTTGCCTGCGCCGAGAAAGCCGGTGAGGATGGTGGCGGGAATGAGAGACATGATCTGAATGTTTTCCTGGGGTATGAAATGAAAGCGACGCGATGAGGACGATGGTATCTGCTGCCTCAGCTTTGTTTTTTGGCGCGCGGGTGCGCAGCATCATAAACCTGAGCCAGCCGCTGAAAATCCAGTGAAGTGTATACCTGTGTCGATGCAATCGACGAGTGGCCAAGCATTTCCTGCACGGCGCGCAGATCGCCCGAGGATTGCAGCACATGCGATGCAAAGGAATGTCGCAGCACATGCGGATGCACATCGGCCGGTATGCCCAGCGACTGGGCCAGCGCTTTGATGCGTGTTTGTAAGGTACGCGGTGTGATACGTCGCCCACGCGCGGTGATGAACAAAGCCTGCATGTCAGTGGTGGCTGCTGGCTTTGCGAGCGTCTCGCGCACTCGCAGCCAGTTGCGCAAGGCAAGGATAGCCGCTGCCCCCACCGGCACCGTGCGGCGCTTGTTGCCTTTGCCTGTTACGGTGACTTCGGCAGCGTCGACATCAATCCACCCGGCTGACTCATGCTCGGGAGTTTTGATGTATTGCCTGTCCAGTGAGGTCAGTTCGGAGACGCGCAGGCCGCTGGAATACAGCAGTTCAAACATCGCCTGATTGCACAGCCGGCTGGCCGGGTCTGCTTCTGAATCACTGGCGCCGGACACCAGACGCACCGCATCATCCACACCCAGCGCCTTGGGCAGGGACTTGGCGCGCTTTGGCGCTTTGACGCCATCGGTCGGATTGGCGCTCAAGGTCTGCTGCTGCGCCAGCCACTGATAAAAGCCGCGCCAGGCCGATAGTTTTCGTGCGATCGAGCTGGCCGAGAGTCCGCGGGCATGCAGCTGACTGGCAAAGCGGCGTATGTCCACCTGGCTCAGAACCGCTAATCCGGCATCCGGTTTTACCGCCGAAAGGGTTTGCAACTGACGGAGATCTCGCTGGTAATTGTCCAGCGTGTGATCGGAGAGTTTGCGTTGGGTCTGCAGATACCGGAGGTAGGCATCAATCTGTTCGGTATCGCGCGCAGTACTCACGGAGTCATTCAATGATTCAATGAGTCAGCCAGCCCGTGCCTGCAGCACAGCGCTGGCGGTTTCTCCGATGCGCGAGAGTACATCGGTGGCCATGTCGCTGCTGAATCGTTGCGGATCTGGCGACGCCAGTACCAGTAAGCCCATACTCTGCTTGCCGTCGGGTGTGTGCAGGGGAATGAGTGCCGCCGACTGCATCGCTGCCGCATCGGCCAGCCAGTTGAGGCCTGGCTTTCCGCTGGCCGGACCGCAGTAGGGTGACTTCAGCTGGTCTGCGAACTCGCGTGCATCTTCGGCATCCGTCGTGTGATCCCAGAGTCGCAGCGTAGCGGCTGGCAAATCAAAAGCGTCCTGGAGTGTCTGCGCGACTGCGCCGGCCAGATCGTCGTCATCTTTCGAGCGCCACAAGTGCAGTGTCCATTGATGGAAATTGGCGATGATCGCGTCGTTGTCTCTGGCCAGACGCATCAGATTGGCTAGCTTCAATTCCAGCTGACGAATTTTTTCCCGCAGCACCTCCACTTGCCGGTCCTGCAGCGATACCGTCCGACCGCCGAGTGCCGAGCTTAATTTAAGGTTGGCAGTCAGCTCAGGGTTGTCTTCGAAAAATTGCGGATGTTCTGCCAGATAGTCGGCGACAGATTGAGCGTTCGTGGGTTCAGTCATGAGAGGTATCGATGTTCAGTAATGAAAACGGCACTGGTGCACGATCAGATCGCTGCCCAGCGTTTCGAGCACCAGCCGGTGCTCGGGCGCGATTTTGATCGACATCAGCGAAATCAGTCCGAATTCTAGCCGGGTATAGGCCAGATCAGGCAGTTTCTCTCCGGCGACCTGGCGGTCCAGCAGTTTTTCCACGCGCGCTGCCATTGTGGGATCGGACTGGCGCCAGTACTCGAGGTCCGCACGGGCATGCGAGGTCAGCCAGACCGTCATTTTTTTTCGTACCGGCTCAGATGCTCCTCGCGCAGCTGCTGCAGGCTTTGCTGCAGCCGTTCCTCATTGAGCGAGGTTGCCAGCAGATGGGCAGTCTCTTGCAAGGAACGCCAGCTAGCCTCGGTCATCAGTATCAGGTTGTCACCTGAATCGCGTGCAATCAGGACTTCCTCGGTCTCTGCGATGCTCAAAATCTCGTCGAGTTGTTGGTGTAGCTTGTCAACAGTGAAGGCTTGCATGGCGGCAGGTCGTAAGAAGTGGCGATGAGTTGCTCTTGGTGAGCAGGTGTTCCGCCCATTTTACTCGCGCACCTGAAGAATAAGTGCCTACTGGCAAGGCACGTAAATAAAAAAGGGTACCCGAAGGTACCCAAGGTATGACAGAGGAGATTAAATTCGCAGAAGAAGATCTGCAGGCTGGCTGGCAGCCTTATCCGTTACCCGTCATGCGGATACGATGACGGATAACGAATGCTTTATGGGCATGAAGCCCGAACCAGTTAGAACGTGTGGCGTACGCCCAGGTTGAATGCTTTGTCGCCGGTGCCAGCTTCAGAGTTATTGCCTACCGTGTAGGTGGCGCCGCGCTTGTTATCGATGTTTGCCCATGCTGCGTAAATATTGGTACGTTTCGACAATGCGTAGGTGTAACCGAGGCCGAACTGCTCGGCATCCTGATTCAATGCCGAGCGGTTGTTTTTGTTGATGTACGATGCGATGAAGTTATGTTTGCCAAAGGGGATGGTTACACCAACAAGAAAGTCGGTGCTTTTTCCCACGATTGGTGGCTGATCGTTATCTGAAATCGCCGCAAACACTTTGGCGACCTCAAAATTGTAGTTGGCGGCCAGCATAGTGTTGGTAGTGTGGATTGTATTCGTTGCATTATTGGCGCGGTGATAGGCAAGGCGGACATTCAGTGCGCTATCGCTGTAACCAATGGAGCCGCCAACGTTACGGTTAGCACCACTATTACCAGTTGGATCTTCGCCGAACCCGTAAGCCACTTCACCAGAGACACCCGAAAATACCGGTGACGCATATTTCACTGTGTTATCCATCCGAATACCGCTAGTAGGGATCAGATTTTGTGCGTTACCAGCAAGGCCACTGGCAAATGGGTCGGCGACCCCGTTTAAGGTCAGAAAGAAAGGCGTGTACTGGCGACCGAGCGTCAGCGTGCCGACATCGCTTTGGAGGCCGACAAAGCTTTGGCGGGCGAAGCCTGCACCTTGATTGAAGCCGCCCTTGTCGGCAGCGATACCTGTTTCGAGTACGAACAAGGCTTTCATAGCGTTGCCCAGGTCTTCGGTACCCTTGAAACCGAGACGGGTGCCGGATTGCACGCCGCTGCTCAGTTTTTCAACGGAGCCCGCGCCGTTGTCTGCAACAAAGCCCATATCCACAATCCCGTAAGTCGTCAGCGTTGACTGAGCGTTTGCAGAGACTGCAAATGCGCTTGCACAAGCCAGCGCCATGAGTGACTTTTTCATTTTTCCATCCCCAAATATTCAGTTGTGTTGAGTGTTGAAAATCCGCGCAAGTCGGATAAGGGGACATTAATTTTTAAAATGGAAACAACGCGAACATTGGCCACCGTGGGTTTTTACGGGCCGGCAAAAGTGTCTCGGCGGGCCAACAGTGTTGTTTTATTTGCACTACTTGCCGTTGACGCCACCTGACCGAACGGCGCAAAGTTAAGTTTTTGTTTTGATAACTTTGCGAAAGCAGATTTCAGGCTTGTAGACCTTTCAGGTTGTTGCACAAGCGCCACCCGGCAACAGCGTTTTCCTTGTGTTTCCCGGGCAGCATTGCTTTCAAACGGTTGCAATCCGTCAATGGCGGGCTTACGGGGTTTATGGCTAATCGAGAGGAACTACTCATCATTCGCTCAGCGCGGTCCGGGCAGGCGAACGCGCAACTGGCGCTGGGCAAACGGTATTTGTTCGGCGGTTCGGGTTTGCCGCAAAGTCACGCGACGGCGCTGCACTGGTTGGAGAAGGCCGCGGAGCAGAATCTGGCCGATGCCTGGTTCTTGATTGGCGAGCATGTGCCTTTCGAGATCGCGCAGAAGTCATCCGATCCGCTCAGCGTGGCGGTCTGGTATGAGCGAGCCTTTGAAGGCGGCATGGCCAAAGCCGGACTCATCCTGGCCATGCTGGTCTTTGCCAGCTGGTCGCGCGCCGATCAACTGCTGCGTCAGAAAGCGATGCGCGCGCTGCAAGCCGCTGCCGAATCGGGCCTGCCCGATGCTCAGTGGTTGCTGGCGCAGCAGCTCGGTATGGCTGATGTCGTCGCGCAACCCAAGCCGGCGGAGCTATCGCCTGCAGCGAAATCTCGGCGCAGTGCGGCCATTGAATGGTCATCACGTGCTGCACGGGGCGGCGTCATGCCGGCGCAGCGTGCGGTGGCCGATTACTTCTGGGGCCTCGGCGACCAACTGAAATTTCTGTTCTGGGCCTTGCCGATCGCACAATCCATCGAGCGGCGTGCGGGAAGCGGTGCGCGTCGTCGTCAGGTAGAACGGTCTCAGCTGGATTTGATCAATCGCTGTGCGACGGCACTGATGCTCACCAAAGATCCCAACAGCCAGTTGGTTGAGCGTTATCTCAAACTCGCAGCGGAAGGTGGCGACAGTGCAGCCCAGTTATCGTATGGCTTGTGGATTGCCCGCATGGATGAGATTGGGCAGCGCGTGCCCTCTATACCGGGTGTCGCGCACTACAAAAAAGCCATACGCTGGCTGTCACTGGCGGCTGATCAAGGTGCCGCTGCTGCCTGGTATGCGATGTCGCGCATTTATCTGAAACCCGAATTTTCTCGTCGCAGTATTACCGAAGCACGCCGATATCTCGAAATGGCGGCGGTCACTGGCCATGTGCGTGCGCAGCTCGAACTGGGTCTGGTTGCATGGCGTTCGCGCAAAGTAGAAAAGAGTTCCGATATCCGCGCGGTGTACTGGTTACAGAAAGCGGCAGGCATGGGCAGCCGGGAAGCAAAGGCACTGCTTGAGCGGATCGCGCCACCGGTACGAAAAGCTGAATGGGCGCATGCAGCGCGCACGGTGTTTAACCGGGATACCAGTGATCAGTATCCGTTCCTTGCTGCCCGTGTCGAGTTGGGTTACTGGTTCGGTTTGACGCGAGCCGAGGCGCTGCTTGTCGATATTGAAGCGGCCGATCACGGACATTGTCTCGAAGTCGATATTCGGGACCAGCACCCGCGCAGCCGTCGCCGGTTGGTACAGATTGCCACCGGCGAGCAGCGCGCCGCACTGGATCGTGTCGCGCGCATGTTTGGCGCTGTTGAAGCCAAAGGTGTCGTCGGTCAGGAGGGAAATTACCGGCAGCGGCTGTACCGCTTTCGCAGTCTGATGACTCAGCGTCGCGCGCAGCGTGGCGCGAGTCCTGCGCTCTAAGACATCTCAGACCGTCTCAGCATGGCGTACGGGTGTGTCAGATATCAATACTGCCTTCATAGATGCTGACCGCAGGCCCGGTCAGCATCACGGGTGTCTGCCCGCCGTCCCATGTAATCGCCAAGTTGCCGCCGCGCGTCGACACGGCAACCGGCGACTCCAGCAGGCCGAGCCGGATGCCGGCAACTACGGCAGCGCAGGCGCCGGTGCCGCACGACAGCGTCTCGCCCGCACCCCGCTCGAATACGCGCAAACGAATATGTTGTCGGTCGATGATTTGCATGAATTCGGCATTCACACGGCGCGGGAAGCGAGGGTGGTTTTCAATGAGAGGTCCTTCTTCCGACACCGGCGCCGTATCGACATCGTCCACGCACTGAACTGCATGCGGATTGCCCATCGAGAGCACGGAAAATTCCCGCGTCTTGTTGCCGATGGCAAGCAGCCACAGCGTCGCTGTCGGATGTTGATTTGATTCCAGGCCGGCAGCATCGAACGGCACGCGCTCTGGCTCGAATATCGGTGCGCCCATGTTGACGGTAATCCGGCCATCGTCTTCAAGTCTGGGCTGGATGACGCCCGACATGGTCTCGACGCGGATCTCGCGATGTTCGGTCAGACCTTTTTCAACCACAAATTTCACGAATGCCCGCGCACCGTTACCGCATTGCTCCACCTCGCCGCCGTCGGCATTGAAAATACGATAGCGAAAATCCACGCCCGGCATCGTCGGTTTCTCAACCACCAGAATCTGATCCGCGCCAATGCCGAAGTGCCGGTCGGCGATGGCGCGCCACTGATCGCTGGTCAGGTTCACGTTCTGGTTGATGGCGTCAATCACCACGAAGTCATTGCCAGCACCGTGCATTTTGGTGAATCTGAGATTCATGCGTTCACTCTCTTCGTCAATGGGCGTCGGTATCGTACACGCTCGCCAGCCCTTCTGGCCGTGTTTTGAATCGTTTGTGTGACCAGAAGTATTCGGAAGGCGATTCGAGTATGCGCTCTTCGATGAAGGCGTTCATGCGCGCAGTCGCCGCGTCGACATCGGTACCGGGATAGTCATCCCAGGGCGGGTAGAAAATCACCTGCCAGCCCTGATAGTCGGGAAGAAATCGCGTGACCACCGGGATTACCTGACCGTGGGTGGCCATCGTCAGTCGGGCCGGGGAGGTCAGCGTCGCAGCGGGCACACCGAAGAAAGGTACGAAGACAGACTCGCGCCGACCGAAGTCCATATCCGGCAGCATCAGAAACGGACGGCCCTCGCGCATGGCACGAATGATGGGTTTGATACCCGCTTCTCGTGCCATCAGATTGCGCTCATCTGGCGTGAACCGTAGCCGTCCTTTGCGCAAGGCTTCATTGAACACGCGGTTGCGCTGCGGCGTATACATTGAGCATGCGGGACCAGCCATCGTAATGGCGACGCCAGCCACCTCCAGACAAACGAAGTGAGGGCACATGAAAATCGTGGGTCTTGCTGCCGCTGCTGCCGTTGGAACGGCCGGCACAATCTGAATCAGTTGTTCAAGTCGCTGTGGCGACGCCCACCAGAGAATGCCGCGTTCCAGTACGCTGCGTGCATAACCCTGAAAATGGGCACGCGCGATCGCGACGCGTTCCTGATCACTCAGATGCGTGAGACAAAGCTTCAGATTGGTCAGCGCAATCCGGCGCCGGTGACGCAGCAATACAAAAAGCACACTGCCGATGCCTTTGCCAATGCGGCCAAGCACCGGTAACGGCAGCCAGTGCAACAGCCACATCAGCAACAGCATCGCTTTCATGCGGCCTCTCCGGTCAGCGAGGACGGTGATGGCGTGCCTTTGTAGCGGTTGTAGCTCCAGAAGTACTGGGACGGACAGCGTGCAATCAGCGTCTCCATGGCTGCGTTGATGATGCGCGCTTGCTGCTCGGGCGTGCCTGACAGGGTTTCATCAAAATGAACGAAATGAATGGCGTAGCCCCTGCCGAAGGGCAGACGTTCCGCATAAGACAGTACCAGCGTTGCGCCACTCATCTGATGCATCTTGGCGGGAAGGGTCATCGTGTATGCAGGGCGGCCAAAAAAGTGGGTCCAGACCCCCTCGCCGGCACTCGGTACCTGATCTGGCAGGAGACCGATGGCACCACCGCGTTTCAGGGTTTTGAGCAGTGCGCGCACGCCGGCCAGCGTGGCCGGTGCCAGTGTCAGACCTTCACGCGCCCGCGCCTGCTCGAGCAGTGGTCTGAGCGAGGGTTTGTGTGGCGGGCGGTACAGCGCGGTCAGCGGCGCGCGACTGGCGATGGCTTGCGCAATGATTTCAAAGCAGCCCAGATGCGGCGTCAGAAAAATCACGCCTTGACCTCCATCGAGTGCAGATTGTGCAATCGACCAGTCATGAATCACCGCGCGTCTGAGCACGCGTGCCGGTTTTGCGCACCAGATGAACGGCAGCTCGAAGATGTTTTTGCCGGCTTCGACGACGGCTGCACTCAGCAAGTGTGCATAGCCGGCCAGCGCAAGATTGTTCCGCAACCGCTGCCGATACGACGGCGAGAGCAGATAAACCAGCCAGCCGGCGATGGCGCCCAGCGCGTGCATGACGGGCAGCGGGAACAGCGAAAGGAACTGAAACAGGCGGAGCAGCATTCGAGGGCGATGCGGAGATTTTGCTGAATCGAGACAAGTTGCGTAAAATAGCACGAAGTCGGACCCGCCGAGTTAATAGACAACTTGCGAGGCGGTTTAAAAATTTCGCTAAAGCGTCGCAGGTTCACCTGGTTGACCGCGACACTATGTTCAATGTTTTCAGGGAGCCTGCATGTCAAACGATTACCTTTTTACGTCCGAATCCGTTTCAGAGGGTCATCCGGACAAAGTGTCCGATCAGATTTCCGACGCGATTCTTGACGCAATCCTCGAGCAGGATCCGCGTGCCCGTGTCGCTGCCGAGACGCTCTGCAATACCGGTCTGGTCGTACTGGCCGGTGAAATCACCACCTCCGCCAACGTTGACTACATCAAGGTCGCACGCGAGACACTCAAGTCCATCGGTTACGACAACACTGACTTCGGCATCGATTACAGAGGTTGCGCGGTCATGGTCTGCTATGACAAGCAGTCACCCGATATCGCGCAGGGCGTCGATGAAGGCAAAGGCATGGACCTCGACCAGGGCGCCGGTGACCAGGGCCTGATGTTCGGTT
>JBILCO010000201.1:0-4558 GCA_044353075.1 Burkholderiaceae bacterium | reverse complement strand
CGCATGCAATGAAACGCCTGAACTGATGCCTGCCGCGATTCACTACTCGCACCGTATCGTCGAGCGTCAGTCGCAGTTGCGCAAGGATGGACGTCTGCCCTGGTTGCGTCCGGACGCCAAATCGCAGGTCACGCTCAAATACGTCAACGGCAAGCCGGTGGCAATCGACACCATCGTGCTGTCGACCCAGCATGCGCCGGAAATGGAGCACAAGCAGATCGAAGAAGCAGCGATCGAAATGATCATCAAGCCGGTCGTTCCCAAGGAATGGCTGAAGGACACCCGCTTCCTGATCAACCCGACCGGACGTTTCGTCATCGGCGGTCCGCAGGGCGACTGTGGCCTCACTGGCCGCAAGATCATTGTTGACACCTACGGTGGCGCAGCCCCCCATGGCGGCGGTGCCTTCTCCGGCAAGGATCCGTCGAAAGTGGATCGCTCCGCTGCCTATGCAGGCCGCTATGTCGCTAAAAACATCGTTGCGGCTGGTCTGGCCGAACGTGCGCAGATTCAGATTTCCTATGCGATCGGCATTGCCAAGCCGACCTCAGTCATGGTCACGACTTTTGGCACGGGCAAAATCAGCGATGAAAAAATCGCTGCACTCGTGAGTGAGCTCTTTGACCTTCGCCCGAAAGGCATTGTGCAAATGCTCGATCTGCTGCGTCCCATCTACCGCAAGACAGCAGCCTACGGTCACTTCGGTCGCGAAGAGCCTGAGTTCAGCTGGGAGCGGACTGACAAGGCCGCGGCACTCAAGGCAGCTGCTGGTTTGTAAATTAGTAGTGCCTTGCAAAAAAACGGACAAGCATCGCTTGTCCGTTTTTTTTCGCCTTTATTTTTCGCCTTTATTTTTCGCCTTTATTTTTCGCCTTTATTTTTCGCCTTTATTTTTCGCCTTTCATTTTTCATCAGCACGACGTCAATTTTTCATGGTGTCAGCCTGCGCATCGATGAATGGCTTGCCGCCATTGATGCATTGTCATGTTTCGCAAATACTGTGTGCTGACTCGTTTTGCCTCACCGCAAATGATTACCTCGCTGCTAGAGTTGTAGTCACTCAAACACATGGGTATTCACGATTTTCATGCGCATTTACTTTACGCAGCGTTCGCCATGCGCTGCGTTCATTATCGGTTTGGTCTTATGGTTTGCAGCGCTATCTGCAGCTGCGCAAGCGGAAGCTCCACCGCGTAAAGCCGGTGCCCGATTACCGTTAGTCGCGGTCGCCGAGCAAAGATCCGAACCGCTCGTCGAGCGACTGATCGTTACGCCCCACCCCACACGCGGCGGCAAAATCGATGCGCAACTGAGTCAAGGCAAAACCTCGCGCCTGGCTGCGCTGGCGAATGTCCCCATGACAGCAGATCGCAAGTTATCCGGCCGCGCGCATCTGATGCGCCTGAATGCGGCTGTGACTGCGGCGGAGGCGCGTGCAATCGCAGCGCGCTTGCGTCAGAGCGGTGAAGTGTTCAACGTCGAGCCGGATCTCCTCATGCAGGCAGACAGCGTGTTGCCCAATGATCCGGCGTATGGCACGTCACCCGGGCAGTGGAATTACATGGCCCCCGAAGGTGCCAATCTGGGCGGCGCCGATTTGCCTGCCGGCTGGGACCTGACGCTGGGCAGCGGCAGCATGGTGGTCGCCGTGATCGACACCGGGTATCGGTCACATGCGGATTTGCAGTCCATGTTGCCGGGCTACGATTTCATTTCCTACCCTTCCATCGCCAATGATGGCAATGGGCGCGACGCGGATGCCAGCGACCCCGGTGACTTCGTGGCGGCAGGCGAGTGTGTCAGCGGATCGTCGGCCATGCGTTCAAGCTGGCATGGTACCCATGTGATGGGGGTGATCGCTGCGTTGATGAACAACGGTTTGTACGGCACCGGTATTGCGCCCCATGTGCGTATCCTGCCGGTGCGCGCACTGGGCAAATGCGGCGGCTATACCTCGGACATCGCCGATGGCATGCGCTGGGCAGCCGGTATCGATGTGCCTGGCGTGCCGCGCAATGTGTATCCGGCGCGCGTCATCAATCTCAGCCTCGGTAGCGCAGGTACTTGTTCCAACACGTTTCAGAGCGCCATTGACGACGTGAATGCCCGCGGAAGCTTGGTCGTGATTTCATCCGGCAATGGCGCCTCGAATCGGGTCAATCAGCCGGCCAATTGCCGTGGCGCGCTGGCCATCACCGCGCATGCGTTTGACGGCGACAATGCCGACTACGCCAACATCGGACCCGAAACGCTGATCAGTGCACCCGGCGGCGGTTGCGGCACGCTTGCCGCCGATTGTTATGCCGGTTACAGCAGCCATGGCACGGGCGTTTACTCGCTGGGCAATACCGGCGTTACCACGCCGGCCAATGATGCGGGCACATGGAAATTAGGCACCAGCATGGCCGCACCGCACGTTACCGCCACGATTGCTCTGATGCTCTCATTGAATGCCTCGCTGGATCGAGCGACAGTCACGTCGATACTGCGCGCCGCGGCACGACCGCCGCCGCCCGGCAGTGCGTGCGCGCTGGTCGCCAATGCCGGTCTGTGCGGTGCGGGTTTGCTGGATGCACAGGCTGCGCTGAATGCGCTCACTGCCATCGGCCCGGTGATACAGATGGTGACCGACAGCCAGGTCGTTGCGCCATCGGCCCATGTCATCCTGCGCGGTATTGTCAGACCTTCCGACGGGCATCCCATCGTCAGCTATCAATGGCGCGCTGCTGCTTCCAATCCGTCCAGCGTCAGCCTGCTCGATGCCGACAAGGCCGACGCGAGTTTCGTTGCGCCCGCAATGGGTCGTTATGTTTTCACACTGGAGGCCATCGACAGTACCGGTGCAGTCGCGACAGCATCAGCCAGCGTCAGGATCAACAACCTGCCTGTGACTGAGGCTGCAGCGACTCAGCGGCTGGGCTGGGGCGACCGATTGCAACTGCAATTGCGCGCCACCGACGCGGATGGTGATGCGCTGGTGTTTTATGCGCTCGCACTCCCCGAAGGCGCCAGTCTTTCAGCAACAGGTCTGTTCAACTGGAGCAGCGCCAGCCCGGTCGGCAGCTACACCATTGGCTGGTATGCGAGCGATCCTTATGGCGGGAGTGCGCCGGGCGAGTTGACGATCACCGTCAGTGATGCCGTTGTGATGCCAACGACTCGCAGTGCCGGCGGCGGTGGCGGCAGTATGGAAGGCGATGTCATCGTGTGGGGGCTCGCACTCCTGGCGGTGGGACGGCGTCTGCAACGGCGCCGATGATCGCCAACCAGATGGCCCGCTGGCAGTTCGCCGCCGGCGTCTCGTTTGTCTCGCTGCTTTTGCTGGTCTGGCCAGGCGCCACCGACATGCTGATGTGGGATCGCACACCGATCGCCGATGGACAAATTTGGCGCGCGATGACCGGCCATCTGGTGCATTTAAGTACATGGCATTGCCTGAGCAACCTGCTGGGCTTGCTCCTGATTTGCGAATACGTCTGGGATGAACTCGGGCTGACGGAAGTCTGTGCACTGTGGCTAGGGACGGCGGGCGGCACCAGCCTGCTGTTGTGGTGGCTTGCGCCAGAGATTCACTGGTACGCGGGCCTCTCCGGTGCCCTGCATGGTCTGTGGGCGGGCTGCGCGCTGGCCTGGTTTTGCCGAACCGGCGAGCCGGGGGCCGTGTTCGCGCTCTTGCTGCTGGCGTTGAAACTTGTCTTGCCACCTTTCACGGTCAGTGCGTTGCCGGTGGTGACGGTCGCCCACACGTATGGTGCGCTGTGTGGCCTGATCTGGGCGGTTTTGCGCGCTTGTCAGCGACGATTTTAACTTTTCGGTTAAAATTCCGGCCTGTCAAGGAGCGTTGCGACGAAATTCTCTTTATTTCGCCAGGCTTGGCCAGTCTTCACTGCAACCGCGCTCACGTTACTTTTTTTCAATTGAAAGGAGAGCGTGATGA
Organism: Burkholderiaceae bacterium; assembly: GCA_044353075.1. GTDB lineage: Bacteria > Pseudomonadota > Gammaproteobacteria > Burkholderiales > Burkholderiaceae_D > Pernthalerella. The sequence goes on along the minus strand of JBILCO010000201.1, from coordinate 621 downwards.
GCGCCGTATTAAAAAACTCAACCACCCACGATTACCACGTTGCCGATATCAGTCTCGCTGACTTTGGCAATAAGGAAATGCGCATTGCCGAAACCGAAATGCCGGGTCTGATGGCCATTCGCGCCGAATTCGCTGCCAAGCAACCCCTCAAGGGCGCACGCGTCACCGGTTCACTGCACATGACTATCCAGACCGCCGTGCTGATCCAGACGCTCGAAGCGCTGGGTGCACAAGTGCGCTGGGCATCCTGCAACATCTACTCCACGCAAGACCATGCAGCCGCTGCCATCGCTGCGGCCGGCACGCCGGTTTTTGCGTACAAGGGCGAAACCCTGGACGAGTACTGGGACTACACCCATCGCATTTTTGAATGGCCAGACGGTGGCTACTCGAACATGATTCTGGATGACGGCGGCGACGCCACGCTGCTGCTGCATCTGGGTACCCGCGCCGAAAAAGATATCAGCGTGCTCGATCATCCTGATTCGGAAGAATCGATCTGCCTGTTCAACTCGATCAAGAAAAAACTCGCGACCGACAAGACCTGGTACTCGACTCGTCTGGCCAAGATCATCGGTGTGACGGAAGAGACTACGACCGGTGTGCATCGTCTGTATCAGA
>JBILCO010000213.1:0-4257 GCA_044353075.1 Burkholderiaceae bacterium | reverse complement strand
GTGGCGCGTGCCGGCGAATTGTCACTGGCCCGCAATCTGAGTGAGCTGCTGGATGGTATTCAGGGGCCGCCCCTGCTCTTGCTGCTCGACGGTGTGACTGATCCGCACAATCTGGGTGCGTGTCTGCGCGTTGCTGATGGCGCAGGGGCGCATGCGGTCATAGCCCCCAAGGACAGAGCGGTGGGTCTGAATGCAACCGCCGCGAAGGTCGCCAGCGGTGCGGCGGATACCATGCCTTACATTACGGTCACCAATCTGTCGCGGGCGATGCGAGAATTGCAGGAACATGACATCTGGCTGACCGGCACGACCGAAGACGCGACCGAGACGCTGTACGATGTGGATTACCGGGGTGGCACGGCCTTCGTCATGGGCTCTGAGGGCGAGGGCCTGCGTCGCCTGACGCGCGAGAACTGCGATCGGCTGGTATCGCTGCCGATGCAGGGATCAGTCGAGAGTTTGAATGTGTCTGTTGCCTCCGGCATTTGCCTTTATGAGGCACGCCGCCAGCGCATGTCCGCCGAAAAATAATTCATCAGAACGCTGATTTAGCAAACCCGTATAACGCATCATGTTCAGTCGACTCCAGGAAGATATCAGCAGCATCATCGAACGCGACCCTGCAGCGCGCAGCCGCTGGGAGGTGCTCACTTGCTACCCGGGCCTGCATGCCGTGGTCATGCACCGCTGGGCGCATGCCTGCTGGCGCGCCGGTTTCAAATGGCTGGGTCGCTTCATTTCGCATATCGCGCGCACGCTGACAGGTATCGAAATCCATCCGGGTGCGACGATAGGTCGCCGGGTGTTCATCGATCATGGTTTTGGTGTGGTTATTGGTGAAACCGCAGAGATCGGTGACGATTGCACGATCTATCAGGGCGTCACCCTCGGCGGCACCTCGCTCGCCAAAGGTGCCAAGCGTCATCCCACGCTGGGTCGCGGCGCGATCATTGGTGCGGGCGCCAAAGTACTCGGCGCGTTCACTGTGGGCGAGGGTGCCAAGGTGGGCTCGAATGCGGTGGTAGTCAAGGAAGTGCCGCCTGGTGCCACTGCCGTAGGCAACCCTGCGCGCATTATTGAGAAAGAAGCGCTCGGCGCGCGTGATGATGCAGCCGCGCGCATGTTCGCCGCCTATGGGCTCACGCCGAACGGCGATGATCCGCTGTCAAAAGCGATGCATGGTCTGATCGACAACGCTGCATCGCAGGAATTGCAGCTGGTGAAAATTGTGGAAGCCCTCAAAGCTGCAGGTATTCACTGCGAGACCGTGCCCGAGCTGGATAAATTTAATCGGGAGCAGATGAACAAGCTGGTGGAGTGATTTGCAGCAGGGCCTGCGGAGAAACGCCGTCTCGGATCCGGCAGCCCTCGTCAAGTGCCGTCAGCCAGATTTACCCTCTGAATCCCACCCGTAGCATCGATCGCAATCCAGCCACCGCGTACAACTTCAGCATCACAATCCCAGTCGGGTAACACATGCCGCACGCGTCCGTTGTCTGTATGTACTTGCGGTCGATGGGTGTGGCCATGAATCATCAGCGTCACAGCATACGCATCAAATAGCTGCGAAATTTCGCCACCATTCACATCCATGATCGCCATTGCTTTGTCGCGCTGCGCCTGGCGGCTACCTTCGCGCATGCTGGCGATGATGGATTTTCGTTCCGCCAGCGGACGGCCGAGAAATGCGCGCTGCCAATCAGCATCGCGCACCTGCGCACGGAAGGCCATGTAAGCCGTATCGTCAGTGCATTGCGCATCGCCGTGGAGTAGCAGGATGCGCTGTCCGGCAAGATCAGCAACGTGAGGCTCAGTCAGCAGATGCATGCCACACGCTGCCGCGAATGTTTCCCCGATCAGAAAATCCCGGTTACCTGCGATCCAGTTCACCGACACGCCGTGATCACTCACATTGCGCAGCGCATCGATCACGCGACGATGAAACGGAGCATCCAGATCATCATCGCCGGCCCAGTATTCGAAAATATCACCCAGCAGATAAAGCGCTCGTGTTCGCAGCACATGGTCATGCAGGAAGTCGAAAAACACCTCGGTGGTCTTGGGTAGATCGGGACTCAGGTGCACATCCGAAACGAAAAGCGCCAGCGTTTCGGGCGGAACCGTGGCTGGCGCTGGTGCGTTCATAGCGGAAGGCAGGATATGCAAAGGTAAGGGCTTGAGGTCCGGGCTAAAGGTCAGGGCTTAATGCCTCAGATGATTTCCGCTTTTTCGATCAGCACATCTTCCACTGGTACGTCAGAGAACATGCTGCGGCGGCCGGTTTCAACGACGCCGATTTTGTCGACGACATCTGTGCCTGCCGTGACTTTACCGAAGACGCAATAACCCCAGCCGTCCGAGCCGGGATAATTCAGGAAATCATTGTCTTTGACATTAATGAAAAATTGCGCGCCAGCCGAATGCGGATCAGAAGTGCGGGCCATTGCAATGGTGTATTGATCATTGGTCAGGCCGTTGTTGGCTTCGTTTTCCACCGTATTTTCGGCGGGCTTCTGACGCATGTCGGACGTAAACCCACCGCCCTGGATCATGAAGCCATCGATGACGCGATGAAAAATGGTGCCATCGTAGTGGCCTGCTTTTACATAGGCGAGAAAATTTTCAACAGTTTTGGGTGCTTTTTCGGCGTTCAGCTCAATGGTGATCTGGCCGTGATTGGTGGTGAGGATAACGCTCATGATATTCCTTGGGTTAAGTAGTTCAATGGTAAAAATTGTATGAAAAATCTATTCGATGACAGTGACTGATTCGATCAACACCCGCGGGTTCGGCAAGCCGTCCTCACCGGGTTTGATCAGTTGAATTTTGTCGACCACTTCCGTTCCTGAAATGACTTTGCCAAACACCGCATAGCCCCAGCCATCCCGGCCCGGCCAGTCGAGGAAACGATTGTCCTGCGCGTTGATAAAGAACTGCGCAGAGGCCGAATCCGGATCCTGAGTGCGGGCCATCGCAATGGTGTATTGCTTGTTTTTGAGACCATTTTGGGATTCAATCTTGATCGGATCACGGGTGGGTTTTTCATTCAATTTTTCATCCAGTCCGCCACCCTGGATCATGAAGCCGGAAATAATCCGGTGAAAAATTGTGCCGTTATAAAATCCGTCACGCGCGTACTGCAGGAAGTTTTTTACGCTGATCGGTGCCTTTTCAGGGTTCAGTTCGATGACGAGCGCACCCATACTGGTTTTCATCAAGACCCGTGGCGGGTTATCGGCAAAAGCAAGGGAGGACGCGCTGCTGCAAGCACTGGCTAATAAGCCCACAGCAAGCCAACGGTGCAGTTGACGACGACTCAGCAACATAGGATTTCCTTCAGTATGAAAAGGGGGAATTCGATAGTGCAACGGACGCCGGATGCCTGACGCTTCGATGATATACTCCGCCAAAGACGCATTTTAACAAAGACGGTCAGCAGATTTTTGGCAACACAGTGAGCCCGTAAGACAGGCTCCCAGGCCGCAGAGTAGTCCGCTTACCGGGGCATCCGCCACCGCTTCCAGATCATTCATGAGTGTTCTTAGAATTTACAACACGCTGGCGCGTGACAAGGAAATATTTGCGCCTTTAGAACCAGGCAAAGTTCGCATGTACGTCTGCGGCATGACGGTCTACGACTTTTGTCATCTTGGCCATGCGCGCGTGATGGTGGTGTTCGACATGGTGCAGCGCTGGCTGCGCGCACAAGGGTACGCCGTTACTTATGTTCGCAACATTACTGACATCGACGACAAGATTATTCGTCGCGCGGTCGAAAACAAGGAATCCATTACCGCGCTGACCAGTCGCTATATTACGGCAATGAACGAAGACGCCGATGCACTGGGCGTGCAGCGCCCCGACCATGAGCCGCGTGCAACGGCTTATGTCCCGCAAATGCTCAGCCTGATCTCCAAACTCGAAGCGCGAGGTCTGGCTTACCAGGCGCCGGATGGCGATGTGAATTTCTCTGTTCGTGACTTTGACGGCTACGGCAAACTTTCCGGTAAGTCGTTGGATGATTTGCGTGCCGGTGAGCGTGTCGATGTCGGCAGTGCCAAGCGCGATCCTCTGGACTTTGTCTTGTGGAAGTCCGCGCGCGATACTGAGCCTGAAGAGGTGAAGTGGTCATCGCCCTGGGGCGCGGGTCGTCCGGGCTGGCATATCGAATGCTCGGCCATGGCCTGCGATTTACTGGGAGAACGATTCGATATTCACGGCGGTGGACAAGATCTGCAATTCCCTCACCACGAAAAC
>JBILCO010000340.1:0-2974 GCA_044353075.1 Burkholderiaceae bacterium | reverse complement strand
TTCGACGTCATCGTCTTCGCCGATGTGCTTGAACACTTCATTCATCCGGAGAAAGTTCTCTCACGAGCGCGCGCCCTCCTCGCGCCTGGGGGACGCGTTGTTATCTCCATTCCAAATGTCGCCCACTTGTCCGTCAGACTTCAACTGCTCATGGGTTCTTTTACCTACACAGACCGTGGCATTCTCGACAGAACCCACCTTCACTTCTATACAAAGAAGTCGCTAAAGAAGATGATCACTGACGCAGAATTAGACACCGTATATATAGGTGCAACGCCGGCTCCTATTGAAGAAGTACTTCCAGCACTTCGAACTATTTCGCCTTTGCGAGCATTGCTCGAAATCAATGCCATCACAGCCAAGATGTGGAAGTCCGTGTTGGCTTACCAATTCATAGCGGTCGCCCAAGTTCCCTGAATGCTCCTACGCCTAGCAAATAAGCAATCAATGCCGACGGAGAAAAGTACTTATGTTCCGGGCAACTGATAAATCTGAAGCGTACTGTTTTAGAAATTAGACTCAGTTGTTCTAGGCAACTGGAATGAGTCCTTTAGACCGCGAAAGTTTTGAACTTGATTGAAATTCATCTTGTCGAAAAAAGGAACTTGAACTTGTTTCATGATCTGCGATGCCGGAGACTTTGACCAATTACGTACAAACATCATTGCAACAAAAAACTTAGAGACAAGGAGATTCACAAGACTACGGTCATTCTTCGAGTCCACAAGAGAAACTTTCATAGTGGCAAGTGAGAAGCTGATAATTCCATCAGTCTGGCCGTTAGAAGGGCGAAGTTGATGCGTGACCAAGGGTTGAAATATCAATCAGGGACTAAGTACTTAGCTCGAGCAATTTTCCCTTATCTCTTAGTATTCCTTCTCTCAACGATCGCCTTTTTCGTTGTTTACCAACCAACATTAGAAATCATGTCCCAACCATGGGAAACTCGTTCTGATGCAGTTGCAGGATATGCACAGGCGCGTGCACTGCAAGGTTCATGGTTCGGATACACGGACACTGCCCTGGGGTATCCCTTCGGTGCAAACTACACATACGCATTTCCACCGGAACATATCCACATCTTCATCACCCGAATTCTGGTGAACGTCCTTGGAAACCCATTCGCAGCCATCAACTATCAATTCGCTTTATCGTTTGGTTTGTGCGCGATGGCCTTCTTCTGGCTAGCAAAGAAAGTTATCCAAAATAGAGCAATTGCGATGATTATGGGCCTGGCATTTGCTTGGCTTCCGAATCGATTCATCCGCTTTGAATATGGCCATATCTCACTAGCCGAGTGCTTTTTGATTCCAATTGGTTTATCTGTTCTTTTGCATCATTTTTCAAACATGAGTGAGAAGCCAAAGCAATTGAATGATTCCCAAAGAACGTTCAAGCGACAGATTGTTTTTGCAATTCTGGTCGGAACAGGGAGCACTTATTACTCCTTTTATTTCTCCCTACTCATTATGAGCACTTTAGTTTTACTTCTAGGAACAAGGGAAGAACATCGGGGGAAAATAGAGAAGACCTTGAAGAGCCTGTTACTGGCAATTTGCTTCATGTTTAGTTCATTATTGAATATTGTTCTAACAGCACTGCAGAGAGTTGAAAGCGAAGGCACTGCAGTCAGTCGATCTCCCGAAGAATCAATCTTCTTTGGGGGATCACTTTCAAGACTTCTAATCCCATGGGGAACATGGCTCCCCCAAAAACTTAGTGAGGTGGTAAAAGTTCAGGAAATTGAATGGACGGCCACTCCATTAGTAGTAGCCATCGGGCTTTGGGTCTTGATGTTTCAGGTCTTGGCTCCCAAAGCAGAACCGAAAAATATTTCGAGAACTCAAGAAGTCGTAGCCGGAATTCGATTCTTTTCAATAGTCTCGATACTCTTCTACTCAACAACTGGGCTTGGAACAATATTCGCGTTCAGTGTGAGCCCAATCTTCCGATGCTGGAATAGATTCTCAATCATAATTTCGGCGCTAAGTTTGCTCCTCGTCGGCTTAATCATTAATGAATTTATGAAGAAAACAAGAGGACTTCATAAACAAGCAACCTATGTGTTGCTGATGGCAATTGTTTTCTCAACTCAAGTCTTACCGATGAGACAGTCGTCGTTCTTTTCAGTCCAAGACAAACAAACACAAGCGGATCTTGCCGCCTACAAAGTTGCCGCTGAGTCACTAATGAATGAGACGTCAACTGGTTGCGCAATTCTACAATTCCCAGTTGTTCGTGCTTATAGCTCTGAAGCTCCTAATGGACTGTCGCCTTCACAGATGTACTGGTTACCACTTTTGCTTCCCGACAGAAGATGGAGTTTTGGTGCTCCTGCCGGGACTAGCGCAGGTGAATTTTGGCCAAACGCAATGAAAATTGGATTAACTCATGTTTTTACCAAAGCACGTGAATTAGATTTCTGCGGAGTTGTAGTTGATCGAAGGGGATACGAAACCGATCAGGAGTGGTACCGAGTGACCACTAGATGGCAAAATTTAGCAGACTTTAAAGCGAAGAGAATCTCGGACAACTACTTCTATGTCTCGCTTGGTTCTGTATCAAAAACTGGGTGAAGTGTTTGTGGGGTTTAGATATCCCGCAGAGCTCAACTGTTCCTCACACCATAAACACGTTCCAATTGCACAAATCCAAATTGATTGTGAGCACACCAATTGCGATATATCAATCTAACTATTTTGAACAAAATTCAAAACCGTGGTATTCCAAGTAGGTTGCATTCATTCCGAGTTCCATATCTAACCAGTAATACTCTGGCCAGCCCATCGCTTTCCAGGCTTCAAATGCAGCACATCGCTGAGCCATGGGAGGTTTGTCGGCAAATGCCACAAGCAAGTTTCGGTTTCCAGACAGCGCCATGTTGAACTGGTTTGTGATGTTCCAATTGATGACGTATTGAAACGCTCCAGAAGAAAGCACCACGGCTACTAAAAGAACTTTTAGAGATAGACGT
>JBILCO010000303.1:0-2895 GCA_044353075.1 Burkholderiaceae bacterium | reverse complement strand
TGGAGCAAGATGCAGGGCAAGTCGCTGGATTTTTCGCGACTGCATGACGTGCGGGCTTTCCGGGTCATCGTGGGGGATGTGAAGAGTTGCTACACCGTGCTGTCGATCGTGCATGACATCTGGACGCCGATTCCTGAAGAATTCGACGATTACATCGCTCGCCCCAAAACCAATGGCTACAAATCACTTCATACCGTGGTCGAAGCTGATGATGGCAGAACGCTGGAAGTGCAGATACGCACGCAGGAGATGCATCGATTTGCCGAATATGGTGTGGCCGCGCACTGGCGCTACAAGGAAGGCAGCGCAGCGTCGCTCGACCAGGCCTATGACGAAAAAATTGCCTGGCTGCGACAACTGCTCAACTGGAAAAGCGAAATGGTCGATGTGGTCGTCGGTGCTGATGGTGCCGACGATGCCGACCGACAGTGGGTTCAGCAAATCAAGGCAGCATCCATCAATGACCGCATTTATGTACTGACACCGCAGGCGAGGGTGATCGAACTGCCCGAGGGATCAACCTCGATTGATTTTGCTTATTACTTGCACAGCGATATCGGCCACCGTTGCCGTGGCGCGAAAATCAATGGCGTCATGGTGCCGCTCAATACGCCACTGAAAAACGGACAGACGGTAGAGATCATCACCGCCAAAGGCGAGGCGGCAGCTTCGGGTCTGGCCGGTCCTTCACGCGACTGGTTATCTGACGGCTATACGGCCAGTCCGCGTACCCGCGCAAAAATTCGCGCATGGTTCAACGCGATCGAAGAAGCCGAGACGCTCACGCGCGGACGGTCTGCGCTGGAAAAAACACTGCAGCGAGAAGGCAAGACTTCGGTGAATCTGGACGATCTGGCGCACAAGCTGGGTTTCCAGAAGCTGGAGGATTTTCTGCTGGCCGTTGGCAATGAGCGGCTGAGCCTGCGGCTGGTGGAGCAGGCCCTGCATGCCGATGAAGCTGGCCGCACAGCCGTGGCCAATCCGGACGAGTCTGTCCTGCCGCGCAAGAGCAAGGCCTCCAGCGTGTCTCAGGGCGCGAAATCGGGCGTGCTGGTGCTGGGTACATCAGGGCTGCTGACGCAAATGGCCAGCTGCTGCAAGCCGGCACCGCCGGACCCGATCGTCGGCTTCATCACGCGCGGCAAAGGCATTTCCATCCACCGCACCAGCTGCAAGAATTTTTCGCAGATGGTGCTGCGTGCGCCTGAGCGCATGGTGCAAACCACCTGGGGTGATCAGCCGGCGGATACGGTATATCCGGTCGATGTGTTTGTGCAGGCCCGGGACCGACAGGGGCTGCTGCGTGACATATCGGATATCTTCCTGCGCGAGAAAATCAACGTCATTGGCGTGTCCACGCGCAGCAGCAAGGGGCTGGCGCTGATGTCATTTACCGGCGAGATTTCCTCCACCGAGCAATTGCAGCGCGCGCTGATGATCATTCGTGACGTGAAGGACGTACTGGAGGTTCGGCGGTCCTGAAGCTTATCCGTCCGTCTGCCGGACTCAGGCGGGCAGAGATGTCAAAAAATAAAGCCCTTCTGGGAAATGCCGTCCGGCACTGGCGCATTCATGCAAAGCTGGCTATAATCCCGCTTCTTTAGGCGCGTAGCTCAGCTGGTTAGAGCACTACCTTGACATGGTAGGGGTCGTTGGTTCGAGTCCAATCGTGCCTACCAGAATTCCCCAGCCGGATCAGATACTTATGTTGATCCGGCTTTTTGTTGGGATGAATTCTGGGATTGAAACAATCACATCGCTAGCGAAAAACTGGCTCTCACTGCATCCTATGGCGCATGGAGCTTGCGACCATCGCGTATCAACAGCCCAGCTGATTCCAATACACATACGTCGTTATTGAACGTTCTTGTAATCACGATAAAGAACCACTGCCCTTACCAGTAGCTGCACGGGTCCATCGCCTTTGCCTCGTTCGTTGTCATATCCGACAATACGCTTTCAAGGTCGTGTCGGCATCTGCCCGCCCGTTTTTTCCAATAAACAAAAACAGGCTCAGCATCTGAGCTAGCACCGACCGAATAATCGTCCTCCAACCACAGGAGGCGAGATGAGGCTGATTTTTTGCGTGCGAGAGCACACGTTCGACGAGATCCAGATGGGGCATCTGCTGGGATTTCCCGCCATTCTTGGCCTGGATGCCATTTCTGCAACCGCAAACGCTAATGGATTCACGCCGTTAACCGCGATTGCCAGAACCTACGGCTGGCAGCGTGATCAGCTCGAGGCAGCATCAGCTCAGTGTAATCACCGTCAGGAGGTCGCGGTGATCAACGCGTTGTCGCCGACCTTGTTGCTTGTTCCCCAAACCCACGGCGATGACGGCAGGCGGCCAGCGGTGGACAGTCTGAGCTCTGATTTGCTTGCAGCGGCTGACCATTTAAAGATCAAGTCATTGCATTTCACCCACTTCGGATTTGTTCAAGGCCGCTTCCCCGAGAGGGAAGTGCGAACTATCCTCGAGACACTGCTCGGCTCTTTGTACTACTCATCAATTGACGTTCTCTATTGGGATATCGATCGTCGGGTTTTGAACGACATGATCAAGCTTTATTCGCGCGTATTGAGTCGTTATCCGCTTAAACCGACAGGGCCAGAAATCTACATGGCACCAAAATTTACCTGGCATCCGGTGGCAAGAACGCCAGATGGACATTCCCTACATGTCTTTGCCGATGCGAGAGAAACCGCCACTGGCAGCCTTCATTAATCTTTTGTTTGATCAAGGTACCCAATGATAAAGAAAAAAATCATGACATCCACGCGAGACCCGGCATTCGAATCCTTAAAGCTGCCGCCACATTCCCTCGAGGCAGAGCAGTCCGTGCTGGGTGGGCTGTTAATCGACAATGGTGCTTGGGACAAAATCATCGATAT
>JBILCO010000113.1:0-6868 GCA_044353075.1 Burkholderiaceae bacterium | reverse complement strand
CCAGCTGCGACTGACGCTCTTTCAATCGCGGGAATACCGAAAACCAGTGATCAATATCCACTTCAACCTGCGCAAGATCGTTACGTGTGTAAGCACCCATCAGCAGGTTTTCACGCAAGGTCATGCGTGAAAAAACACCGCGACCTTCAGGCACCATCACCAGGCCCTGCGCAGGCAAAGCAAAGGCCTGCACCTGATCGATACGATGCCCTGCATAGATCACCTCGCCACGCCGTTGAGAAGCAGGCAGCGTAGCCGTGATCGCTTTGAGTGTCGTGGTCTTGCCGGCGCCATTGGCACCGATCAGTGTGACCAGCTCGCCGGGCATCACCTCGAATGAAATGTTTTTGACCGCTTCAATGCCGCCAAAAGCCACCGCAAGGTCGCGCACTTCCAGCAACGGACGCACGGTGGTGGTCATGCAGCCTCCACACCGAGATACGCAGCAATCACAGCGGGATTCTGCCGGACTTCTGCCGGTGTTCCTTCTGCGATCACTTTGCCGTAGTCGAGCACGGTGATGCGATCGCACAAGCCCATCATCAGTTTGACATCGTGCTCGATCAGTAAAAGGCTGGTGCCATTGTCACGGATGCGCAGCAACAAATCACGTAACCCCGATTTTTCGGTCGCATTCATACCGGCCGCAGGTTCATCCAGCGCCAGCAACAGCGGCTCGGTCGCCAGCGCGCGTGCAATTTCGACGCGGCGCTGATCGCCGTAGGATAAATGTCGCGCAGTTCTGTGAGCGATAGGGGCAATACCCACAAAATCGAGAATCTCCCGCGCGCGTTCTGCGATCTGCGTCTCTTCTTCACGCGCAGCACGATGTCGGAAGATCGCCCCCAGCACGCCCTGATGCGTGCGCACATGACGGCCTACCATCACATTTTCCAGTGCGCTCATGTCGCCAAACAAACGAATATTCTGAAAGGTACGCGCAATGCCTGCACGAGCCACGGCGTGAGGCGCCGAAGGTGAGTACGGCTTGCCGTCAAGCTCGAAAGAACCACTGTCCGGCTGATAGAGACCGGTAATCACATTGAAGAAAGTCGTCTTGCCCGCGCCATTCGGACCAATCAGACCATGCACATGCCCGCGCGCGATCGAAAGATTGACATCGGTGAGCGCCTGCAAACCACCGAAGCGCTTGCCTGCGCCATCAATACGGAGCAAGGTCTGAACCGTCATGCCGTGCCTCTTTGCGTAGCGGCTGCCGACAGCGGCCGATCTTCCTGTCGCGGCGATGGCCACAAACCTGAAGGACGCGCGAGCATGATCAGCACGAGTGCGAGCCCATACAGCAGTTGCCGCAATACCTCAGCCTCTATCCAGATCTGACCGAATAAACTCATCTGTATCGGCTCAACGGTGTGACGCAAAATTTCTGGTAGAGCCGCCAACAGTACAGCACCCAGAATCACCCCTGGGATATGACCGATGCCACCCAGTACCACCATGGCCAGCACGGCAATCGACTCCGTCAGCGTAAAAGATTCGGGTGAAATAAATCCCTGAAATGCGCCAAACATTGCGCCTGCTACACCACCAAACGCAGCACCCATCGCAAAGGCCAACAGCTTCATATTGCGCACATGAATGCCCATGGCTTTGGCCGCGATCTCATCTTCACGAATGGCGATCCACGCACGACCAAGACGGGATTGCTGCAGTCGCTGCGAAACAAAGACCGTGACGATGCAGAGCAACAGGAACAAATAGTAATAAGCATTCACCGAAGGCATGGCCCAGCCGGCGATGTGAACCACACCACCCGAACCCGGTTCGCCGGCCAGCGAGAGGCCACCGATTCTCACCGGATCAATCAGGTTGATGCCCTGAGGACCGTTGGTGATATTGACCGGACCGTTCAGATTGTTCATGAAAATACGGATGATTTCACCAAACCCCAACGTGACAATCGCCAGATAATCGCCGCGCAATTTCAGCGTGGGTGCGCCTAGTAGTGCACCAAAAATTCCCGCCACAAGTGCAGCTAGTGGAATGATCACCCATACGGACCAGTGAATACCTTGTGTGGCAATCGCCTCCCCTGCGATGTGCAGTAACCAGTCACCTGCCATCGGATACTCCATCTGGAGTGACTCGATGACGACGGCGAACTGAGGCGATGCGAGCAGACCCGCGAGGTAAGCGCCGATCGCAAAAAAAGCGATGTAACCCAGATCCAGCAAGCCCGCAAAACCGACGACAATATTCAGGCCCAGCGCCAGCATGATGTAGAGCAGCGCAATGTCAATGATGCGCACCCAGGAATTACCGAACTGTGATGCAACAATCGGGAACACCAGCAGCACAAGCGCAAACAAGGCAAGTCGTAGTGGGGAGCGATAAGTGTTCACAAGCGCGTCTGTCTGAAAATTACGAACGGTCCGCAACGCGCTCACCCATGATGCCGGAAGGCCGCAGGGTCAAGACAAGGATCAGCACAATGAAGGCAAAAATATCCTGATAGTGACTGCCAAGCACACCGGCCGTCAGGTCGCCTATGTAACCCGCGCCGAGGCTTTCGATCAGACCCAGCAGGATCCCGCCGAGCATTGCGCCATAAATATTGCCGATGCCGCCGAGGACCGCCGCAGAGAAAGCTTTCAGGCCGGGCGTGAAACCCATCGCAAACTGCGCTGAGGCATAGTTCGCACCCCACATCACACCGGCAATGGCGGCCAGCGCCGCACCAATCGCAAAGGTAAATACGATCACACGGTTGGCGTTCACACCCATCAGCGCTGCGACACGGGGATTTTCAGCGACAGCACGCATCGCGCGACCCATGCGAGTGCGCTCGACCAGCAGCGACAGGCCGATCATGGCGACGGCAGCAAGCAGAAGCAAAAGTACTTGCGTGGGCGTGATCAGAGCACCCATGACATGAAAGGGATCCGATGGCAAAACCTGAGGGAACGGCAGAGGATTGCGGCCCCAGATCATCATCGCCAGTGTCTGCAGCAAAATCGAAATGCCGATCGCGGTAATCAGTGGCGCCAACCGTGGCGCATCGCGCAAACGGCGATAGGCAACGCGTTCAATCAGCACGCTCACGATCACACACACCGGAATCGCTCCTGCGATGGCGAGTATCAATGCAAGGAAACCGGGCATGTCAGGGCTGAGGTATTGAATGACTTGCAGCAGCGACCAGCCCACCATGGCACCAATCATCAGCACATCGCCGTGCGCGAAATTGATCAGATTCAGAACGCCATAGACCATCGTGTAGCCCAAGGCTACCAGCGCGTACATGGCGCCGAGCACCAGTCCGTTGATGAGCTGCTGCGCGAAAATATCCATGCTTACGCCGGACGGACAGAGAGACCCTTGGGCAACGGGAAGGTTACATGCTCTTCGACCCCATCGAGCTCACGCACACTTTTAACACCCAGCGATTTGAGTGTGGCCACCACTTCTTCCACCAGAATTTCCGGCGCAGACGCACCGGCGGTCACACCAATGCGCTGCTTGCCTTCAACCCACGCAGGATCAATTTGGGTCGCGTTGTCCACCATGTAGGATTCGACGCCATTTTTCTGCGCAACTTCGCGCAAGCGGTTGGAGTTTGAACTGCTGGGGCTGCCGACCACGATCACGAGGTCGACCTGTGGCGCCATCATCTTCACCGCATGCTGGCGATTGGTCGTCGCGTAACAAATATCGCCTTTCTTTGGCTCGGCTATCTGGGGAAACCGGGCGCGCAGCGCGTCGATGATCTCGGCAGTGTCATCAACCGACAAGGTGGTTTGTGACACATAGGCCAGACGATCGGGCGATTTCACTTCGAGTTTTTGCACATCATCGACGGTCTCGACCAGATACATGCCCGCCTCGCTCTGCCCCATCGTACCCTCGACTTCCGGATGACCGTGATGCCCGATCATGATGATCTCGCGATCTTCATCGCGCATCTTGGCGACTTCCACGTGCACCTTGGTGACCAGGGGGCAGGTCGCATCGAACACCTTCAAGCCACGCGACTCCGCTTCGGCCTTGATGGCACGAGAGACCCCATGAGCGGAGAACACCAGATGACTGCCCGCCGGCGCATCGGCCAGATCTTCAATAAAAATCGCCCCTTTGGCGCGCAGATCCTCCACCACATAGGCGTTGTGCACGATCTCATGCCGGACGTAGACAGGCGCCCCGAATTGCGCCAGCGCGCGCTCAACAATTTCAATCGCGCGATCGACACCGGCGCAAAAACCCCGCGGCTGGGCAAGCAGAATCTCTTTTTCCATAGTTGTTTCCTTCGGTCCCGGCGGCGGCTAGAGGACGCCAATGATTTGTACTTCGAATTTTACGGCCTGCCCTGCAAGCGGGTGGTTGAAATCAAACAGCGCGTCCTGCTCCCCTATCTCCAGCAGCACCCCGGCAAACTGTCCGCCCCCGGGGGCAGCGAAATCCACCAGATCACCGATAGCATAGTGATGATCCGGGTCCGAGTTTTCCCGCAGCGTCGACAGAGACACCCTTTGCAGCAAGTCGGGATTGCGCGGACCAAAGGCCTGCTCCGGCGCCAGCTCAAAATGCTGGCGAGCTCCCTCGGGCAAGCCCATCAGACAGGCCTCGAGAAAGGGCGCCAGTTGGCCCGCGCCGATTTGCAGGGTCGCAGGATTTTCATCAAAGGTACTGACGATGTCACGACCGCCGGCAGTAGAGAGCCGGTAGTGCAAGGTCAGAAAGGTACTTGCTGTCACGACGGGTTGTGGCGAATTCGACATAAAAACCGGTAAAAAAACGAGTCGCGCTATTGTAGTCCAGCACAACCGGCCATCCTAACGCCCACCGATCCGATGCACGCTAAAGTGCTCGCCCACCCCTTTGCCCGATCAGTTCCATGCTTATTGCCGACCTGCCTGCCGATCAGCGCCCCCGTGAACGCCTGCAATCCAAGGGGGCCGGGACACTTACCGACGCCGAATTGCTGGCCATCGTGCTTCGCACCGGCATCCCGGGTAAAAATGCCATTGAGCTTGGACATGATCTGCTGGACCGTTTCGGTTCCCTGTCCCGACTGCTGCAAGCCAGTGCCGCAGAACTGACGGAGCTCAGAGGCATGGGGCCGTCGAAGTGCAGCCTGTTGCAAGCCGTACTGGAACTGGCCCAGCGTACGCTCACCGAGGAACTGCGCTGCGGACCGCTGCTGGAATCACCACAGGCGGTCGCCCGGTTTCTCCGGCTGCGGCTGCAAGGACTGGCTGCCGAGACTTTCCTGGGCCTGTTTCTGGACGTTCAGGGTCGGCTGATCGCCTGCGAGGAAATGTTTCAGGGCACGCTGACCCGCACCCATGTCTACCCACGCGAGATTGTCAGGCGGGCACTGGCGCACAATGCGGCTGCGATGATCTTTGCCCACAATCATCCATCCGGCACGGTGGAGCCCAGCAATTTGGATAAATCGCTCACCCATGAGATGAAACGCGTGCTGGCCTGTATTGAGGTCAAACTGCTGGACCACCTGATCGTCAATGATCAGGAAGTATGGTCATTCCAGCAACATGGGCTGTGCTGATCTACCCAGATATTGCCGCACGGCTTACAAAGCCTGACGGAGGCTCACTCAATTGTTAAATTTATGCCGAGACTCAAGACACAATTTTAATTCGCAAGTCATTGAATATTGGCGTTTTTTTCGCTATACTCGCGGTCTTTGCCAAATTCTGGAACCTTCAAGGAGTCTGCTGTGTCACGTGAATGCGAAGTAACCGGGAAAAAGCCGATGGTCGGCAACAATGTTTCCCACGCCAACAACAAAACCAAGCGTCGCTTCCTGCCCAACCTGCAAAATCGCCGCTTCTGGGTCGAGTCCGAAAACCGCTGGGTTCGCATGCGCGTCTCCGGTGCCGGTATCCGGATCATCGACAAGCTCGGCATTGATGCGGTGCTGGCTGACATGCGCGCTCGCGGCCAGAAAATTTAATCGGATTCACGTAAAGGACATTCATCATGGCAAGCAAAGGCCGCGACAAAATCAAACTGGAATCGACCGCAGGTACCGGTCATTTCTACACCACGGACAAGAACAAGCGCACGATGCCTGAAAAAATGGAGATCATGAAGTTCGATCCCAAGGCACGCAAGCATGTGATCTACAAAGAGACCAAGATCAAATAAAGTCCTGAGTCCTCGACAAAAACCCCGCAGTTCGCACTGCGGGGTTTTTTGTTGGGACGTCCATTTGAGACTTAGTGTGTCTTTCGTGCCCTGGTCATCAGGGGCACGAAAGCATGGCCTTACGCGTAACTACGCAAGCGGAGAGAGAACTCCTGCAAGGAACGGATGCCCGACGCTTCGGCACGCGCGCACCAGTCACGCAACTGATGCAGCAGCTGATCACTGCTGGCATGTGAACGCTCCCACAGGGTCGACAACTCGACACGCATTTCATGCATGGTTTTGAGTGCGTTGCTGTGCTTGAACAATTCGGACAGCTGCTGCTGTTGCTGCGTTTGCAGACTGGCCGGCTCGCGCTGCATCAGCTTGCGGGATGACTTCAGGAAACTCGACTCCAGCTTGGATTGCGAACGAAGCTGGGTGACCTCATCACGCCACGCCCGTCGCACCGTGCTGGCATAGGTGGCCATCACGTCATAGCGATTGGCAACAATCGATTGCAGTGTGTCGAGATCGCACACCAGCTTCTTGCGATCGAAACGCGGCTCGGGTGCCACCTTCTTGACCTTGGCCAGACCGAAAAAAGCGAGGATGGAAATATAGAGCCAGCCAATATCGAACTCATACCACTTCGCCGATAGTTTGGCCGATGTACCGAAGGTATGGTGGTTGTTATGCAGCTCTTCGCCACCAATCAGAATGCCGATCGGCAGAACATTGGTCGACGCATCCTTGCAAT
>JBILCO010000208.1:0-4353 GCA_044353075.1 Burkholderiaceae bacterium | reverse complement strand
GATGATGCCGGCCGCTGTCACCGGAATCCACACCATCTGAATCGCCCATACGGTCAGGCCCAATACGCCAAAGAGCATCAGATTAATGATCAGCATCAGCGACACACCCAGCGCAGAGTGCTTGGTATAGAGGTTACGCTCGATCCAGTCATCCGGCGTACCGTGGCCGTATTTCTCGGTCGTTTCTTTATTCTTCGCTTCCATGCGATAGAGTTCAGCGCCTTCGAACAGCACCTTCTCAATGCCCAACGCAACCGGACTGTGCGGATCTTCAACGGTCTCGCACTTGGCGTGGTGCTTGCGGTGAATCGCAGCCCACTCTTTGGTGACCATACCGGTCGTCATCCACAACCAGAAACGAAAGAAATGGCTGGGAATCGCATGCAACTCCAGCGCACGATGCGCCTGGCAGCGGTGCAGGAAAATGGTCACTGCGGCGATGGTGACATGCGTCACGGCCAGGGTGAAAAACAGTATTTGCCAGCCCGATGCGTGCACAAGGCCATTCATCAGAAAATCGAGAACAGCATCCAGAACAGGATTTAAGCTCATTATTTCTCCAAAATTACCTGGACCGGTCAGGCGATCCCTTGCGGAAGCCTATTGTCCCAGCCCAATACCGCATTGTACGTGTTTTTGAACATTTCAGGCCTGATTTTCGTCTTCCGGCAATGATAAAGTCTTATGAATCAATGACTTGTCAGTATCATCTTTCACGGGCGATTCAGTCGCTGCCTGTCCGGGCAGGCGAACTCCTCGCTGACGGCACAGGCGCCAGAGTTCGAAGTTGACCGCAGAACGTACGCCGCCAGAACCATTTTCCGGATCGGCGATCCAGAAACCCGCCTCCAGCTCCAGGCCTTCTGTGGTGAACCGTACCAGCGACGCGGTCGGCGCGGGCGTTTTCAGTATGCGAGGGATACGCTGCATTGCCGCCACCATCTCGGGCAGCAGGGTCTCGATATCCGTGTCGGGACCCACCACAATAGTCGATACCGCGCGTAGATGGCGGTTGCTCCGACACAGATTCTGCACGGGTGAAGATACCAAGAGTTCATTTGGAATCACCACCTCCGATCCATCCAACGATTTAATGACGGTGTAACGGGTATTTATTTCAGCCACCTGACCACTGAAACGGTCAAGATGAATGATGTCGCCGATGGACAAGCTACGCTCGAGCAAGATCACAAAACCAGAGACATAACTGCTGACCAGCTTCTGCAAGCCCAGACCAATACCCACGCCCAGGGCACCCCCGAAAACCGACAGCACGGTCAGATCGATTCCCACAATAGACAAGCTGACCAGTATGGCGACAAGTATCAATACTGCCCGTCCGACGCGCGCCAGCACGGCACGCAGCGAGGAGTGCACCGTATCGAGCTGCATCAGGCGCTGCTCCATTACCGTGGCAGCCCATAGCGCCAGCACCAGCGTCATCAAAACCCATAACAAGGCCTGCAAGATCACGATCAGTGGCTCGCGATGCCGGCCAATCGGCACCGTCGTCTCCTCGAGATACTGGACAAATTCAGGCCACAGACCCGTGATGTAAAGTGCCAGTCCGCTCCAGACGAGTACCGCAAAACTTTGCTCGAACATTTGCAGGAGGACGCCGATGCGACCTTCCTTCGCGAAAGCTTTCCGAAGCAAAAAAAATCCCGCGCGAATCAGGAGAAATGACAGCAGCAGAGGCAGCAACATGCGCAACAGACCTGTGTGTTGCCAGCGCCCCAGCACCAGCGCAGCGCATGTCATCAGCACCACGATCAACAGAGGCGTCAGGACGATCTGGAAACTGTCAAAAGGCACTTGAAAAAGGTGCGTCTGGTCAAAGCGCGTCGAGAATTTTTTCATCAGCTGCCGCGACAAAAACCAGCCCGTCAAAACGCAAACACCCAGCACCAAAATCTGCAAGAACAAATCAGGGCGTTCGAGCTCGACCAGCAAATCGACCCACAGCGGGTTGGCTGTCAGGGTACTCATGGCACACCTGCCGTTCTGAACTCGCTGGCGTCATTACGGTGCCGTTCCCAGTTATGGCGGAACCGGCGCGCCAGTTCGGCGTTACCGCGGAGGAGAAAGAGATTTTCCGAGTTCATGCGCTGCGCGCTCCGGGTGAAGTTATAGCTGCCAGTGACGACCACCACATCCTTCGTGCCATCGTCGATGATCATGATTTTATTGTGCGCATGACGATAGCGCGTCTCCAGCCAGACCGCGATGCCCTTGTCGGCCAGCACGCCGATCAGTGAGCCCGGGTTATCCGCATGCTGACGCGCATCGGCCAGTACACTGACCGCGACACCCCTCTCTCTGGCCGCGATCAGACTAGCGGCGATCGGACGGCTGGTCAACAGATAGGCCTGCACCAGGATCTCGCGCTGCGCCCGTCCCAGTGTATCGATCAGGAGCGATTCAGCATCATCCCAAGGCGGAAAAGCCACCTGCACGCTTCCCTGGGCGGCAATAACGGGCACACCCGGATTTTCTGCTCGGGCTGACGCGACAAGCGCCAGCAGTACGACAACAATCAGACATGCGCGAACACGCACTGGCCTTGCCATGACTATTTTGCCCGCTCCAGCGCGGCCGCAAAGAAGCCATCCGTCTGATGCAGATGCGGCAGCAGCTTCAGATAATCGTCCATGACCAGTTCGATTTTTTGCTCGGCCAGAATCAGCGACATCGGGCGCAGCGTGAACTCGGGATGCTTTGCCAGAAACTGTTCAACGATGCGTTCGTTTTCATCCACCAGCAGACTGCAGGTAGCGTAAACCAGCAGGCCACCGGGCTTGGTCAGGCGCGCTGCGCCTTCGAGTATCGACAATTGCTTGGCGTTGAGTTCATCAACACCGGCCGCCGTCTGTCGCCACTTCACATCGGGATTGCGGCGCAGTGTGCCAAAGCCACTGCAAGGCGCATCAACCAGCACCCGGTCGATCTTGCCGGCCAGACGCTTGATCTTTGCATCATTCTCATGGGCGATCAACACCGGGTGTACATTCGACAAACCGCTGCGAGCGAGCCGCGGCTTCAGCCGGGCCAAACGTTTTTCGGAAATGTCGAACGCATACAGGCGACCGGTGTTGCGCATCAGCGCGCCCAGTGCGAGCGTCTTTCCACCGGCGCCGGCGCAAAAATCGACCACCATCTCGCCCCGCTTCGGGCCCAGTATCTGGGCCAGCAACTGACTGCCCTCATCCTGCACTTCAATCGCCCCCTCTTTGAAGAGCGGCATATTTTGCAGCGCCGGCTTTTTCTCCAGCCTCAGGCCGAGTGGTGAAAATGGTGTCGGCACAGGCGTGATTCCCGCTTCGATCAGCGCCAGTGAGGCCGCTTCGCGCGTGGACTTCAGCGTGTTCACGCGCAAATCGAGCGGTGCCGTCCGATTCAGTGATTCAGCGATTTTCAATGCTTCTTCAGCGCCCCACTGCTCCGTGAAACGTGCCAGCAACCAGTCAGGGAAATTGGCCCGCATAGAGTCGGAGAGCGTACTGCGATCAAACGACATCACATGGTTGAGCCACTCGACTTCCAGTTCGTTCAGGCCGGGCAGCGCATCGATGCCCGCCGCATCGGCCAGCCCCATCAAGGCCATGCGGCGCATCATCGGTCCGCTGCCGGACTCGGCAAAATTGGTGTACACCAGACGATGGCGCAGCAATGCGTACACCGCCTCAGCGACCATCCCGCGCTCGCGACCGCCGAGGCGGGGATGATCGCGAAAATAACGCGACAGGACACTATCGGCGGGTGCGGTGAAACGCAAGACTTCGCGCAGCGCATCCTCGGTGCTGCCGATGACGGCGGGCGGCAATCTCATGAAAAATCCTTCAGGTATGACGCTGTCAACAGCGCTCAGTCAATCGGTGCTGAATAATGGACGACACCGCCGTCCGTCAGTGTGTAGCGGCCCTCAATAAAATTCCTTACAGCGCGCGGGTAGATCACATGTTCCTGCGAAAGCACGCGGGCAGCCAGAATGTCTTCCGTATCTCCATCCAGCACAGGAACCGCTGCCTGGTCGATGATGGGGCCGTGATCCAGTTCGGACGTCACGAAATGTACGGTGGCGCCATGCAACTTCACACCGGCTTCCAATGCGCGTCGGTGCGTATCCAATCCCGGAAAACTGGGCAGGAGCGACGGGTGAATATTAAGCAAACGACCCTGATAATGCGCCACAAAGGTCGGCGTCAGTATGCGCATGAAACCGGCAAGAACCACGAGGTCTGGCGAAAATTCGTCAATCATGGATGCCAGAGCCTGATCGAAGCGCTCCCGGTCGGGATACGCCACATGCTCGACTACCCGTGCGGCAATGCCGGCGGCTTTTGCTGTGTGCAG
>JBILCO010000212.1:0-4315 GCA_044353075.1 Burkholderiaceae bacterium | reverse complement strand
CGGTGCTGGGCGACATACCCGTACTGGGACGTTTGTTCCGCAGCACCCGCCGTACCCGAGATCAGACCGAGTTACTAATCTTCATCACGCCCCGGATCGTGGCAGATACACCTCAGGGACGTTGAGTCCCGGTTCACCCTGCCAGCCACTTGTCCGGGCGGCCGTCTGCGCACAGCGGATGCGATAAACTGTCGTCTTTCCGGGGAAATACGCCCGACTGGCGGCAATGATGCAGAATCCGACAAACAATATCTTTCTGGTTGGCCTGATGGGTTCGGGCAAGACCACGATAGGCCGCTCGCTTGCAAAGAAACTGAATTTGCGTTTCGTCGATGCCGATCAGGAAATCGAGGCGCGCACGGGGGCTTCCATCCCGCTCATTTTTGAAATTGAGGGCGAAGCCAGTTTTCGTCAGCGGGAAGCGGACGTTATCCGGGATCTCACCGCGCAACAAGGCATCGTGTTAGCCACAGGCGGTGGTGCTGTGCTGAATGAGACCAGTCGGCAGCTCTTGCGTGAGCGTGGCACCGTGGTTTATTTGCGCGCATCGGTGGCCAGCATTCTTCAGCGCACCAGTCACGATAAAAATCGTCCGCTGCTTCAAACTGCCGACCCGAGAGCGACAATAGAGGAGCTCTCCCGGCAGCGGTCGCCGCTGTATCAGGAAGTCGCGCATATCATTATTGAAACCGGCAGGCCGAATGTTCATTCGGTCGTGCAAAATATTCTGTCCCAACTCGAGCGAAACACGGCCGGGCTACCGTTTGATAATGCGTTGTTAACCCCTGCCCACAATCAAGAAGCGGCTTCTGATTCCCTGCCATGACACCGACTCATTCTGTTTTTGCTGAACTCACGGTAGCGCTGGACGAGCGCAGTTATCCCATTATCATCGGCCGGCATTTGCTGGGTCAGCCGGATTTTGCGAGCCATATCCCCGGCAAGCGCGTCGCGATCGTCACCAATACCGTTGTCGCGCCTTTGTACCTAGACCGGCTGACCGCGATGCTCGAGGCGGTGGGCAAGCAGTGTGTGGCCATCGTGCTGCCTGACGGTGAAGAAGAAAAAAATGTGAACAACCTGATGCGCATTTTTGATGTGCTTCTTGAAAACAAATGCGATCGCAAAACGACGCTGGTGGCGCTGGGTGGTGGGGTGATTGGCGACATGACCGGTTTTGCTGCAGCCACTTATATGCGCGGCGTGCCTTTTGTGCAAATCCCCACGACGCTGCTCGCGCAAGTCGATTCTTCTGTGGGTGGCAAGACAGCGATCAATCATCCGCTGGGTAAAAACATGATTGGTGCGTTTTACCAGCCGCAATCAGTGCTCGCTGACACCGCCACGCTGGCCTCGCTGCCGCAGCGCGAGCTCTCTGCGGGACTGGCGGAAGTGATCAAGCATGGTGCCATCATTGATATCGAATTTTTCAGCTGGCTGGAGCAGCACATGGATCAGCTGATGGCACGCGATGATGCGGCGCTTGCACAAGTGATTCGGCGGTCATGTGAAATCAAGGCAGACGTGGTGCGACAGGATGAGCGCGAATCCGGTTTGCGTGCGATTCTGAATTTTGGCCACACGTTCGGGCATGCGATTGAAGCCGGTCTCGGTTATGGTGAATGGCTGCATGGCGAAGCCGTGGGATGCGGCATGGTGATGGCAGCGGATCTCTCGCATCGACTCGGTTATCTGTCGGCGCAAGACAAGTCGCGCATTATCGCGCTGGTGAAAGCAGCTGGCTTGCCAGTCGTGGCGCCGGACTTGGGTGTGGATCGCTGGCTGGAGCTGATGGAGGTCGACAAGAAAAACGAAGGTGGTCAGATCAAATTCATCCTGCTCAAGCCGCTGGGTCAGGCGACGATAACAAGCGCACCGGCCGATCTGCTTGAGGCGACGCTGACGGACTGCGTTAGACAGGGGTCATGATGACCAATTTTGAAGCGCACCTCGCGCCCTATGCCACGCGCTCAGCCGCGTCGCGCGGCCGTCATTTCCCCGAAGGGCCTTCCGACACGCGCAGTGAATTTCAGCGCGATCGTGATCGCATCATCCATTGCACTGCGTTTCGCCGACTGGAATACAAGACCCAGGTTTTCGTTAATCATGAAGGGGATTTGTTTCGTACGCGTCTGACCCACAGCATTGAAGTGGCGCAGATCGCCCGCTCTCTCGCGCGCAATCTGCAGCTCAACGAAGATCTGGTCGAGGCCATTTCGCTGGCGCATGATCTCGGACATACCCCCTTTGGTCATGCCGGACAGGATGCGCTGAACGCCTGCATGAAAGACTACGGTGGCTTTGAGCACAATCTTCAGAGCCTGCGTGTGATCGACAAGCTGGAGCAGCGTTATGGCGCATTTGATGGCCTGAATCTGATGTTTGAAACCCGTGAGGGTGTACTGAAGCATTGCTCACTACCGAACGCCGAGCAATTGGGCGATATTGGCCGTCGCTTAATCGAGCGCAAGCAGCCCAGCCTCGAAGCGCAGCTGGCCAATCTGGCCGACGAGATCGCGTATAACAATCACGACATCGATGACGGCCTTCGGTCCGGCTTGCTCACGACTGCGCAGCTGGATGAAGTATCGCTGTATGCACGCTACTGGTCTCAGGTGCAAAAAGAATTTCCGGGTATTCAGGGCCGACGCGCCATCAATGAAACGGTCCGCCGCATGATCAATGCACTGGTGGTTGATTTGATTGACACCTCACGTACCCGGATTCGCGATGCCGGCGTGAAATCCATTGATGATGTACGCAACGCGCCGGGGCTGATTGCCTTCTCCGACACCATGAAACAAGAAGCGCAAGTGCTCAAACGCTTCCTGAGAACCAATCTTTATCAGCATTATGTGGTCAATCGCATGACCAGCAAGGCCCGACGCATCGTCACGGATCTGTTCACTATTTTTCTTGAGGGTCCGCAACTGATGCCGCCGGATTATCAGACCAGCAGTGGGAATGTGGATGATCAGGCGCGCAAGGTGGCCGACTACATTGCCGGCATGACCGATCGTTATGCGATGCGCGAGTACCGCCGACTCTTCGCCGTCGACGAGATCTGATCAGAGCGTTGCCAGTACGCTGGCGGTGTCAGTAGCGCCCCTGCCCCGACCGAACGCAGTCTGTTTCAGGTGTTGTCATTCTCGTCACTACTGCTGTAGTGCCTTAATCCAGCGCGTGCAGCGGGTGCGCATGGACTGGCCAGGCGCTTTCAAAGAAGCCTTCCACCATCGCTGGCGTAACTTCATTCAGCGTCGCAGGATTCCACTTCGGTGCATGGTCTTTGTCGATCGCCAGTGCGCGCACGCCTTCCAGCACCTCGCCGTGTTCGAAACAACGCCTGACCATCGTTCGTTCCATACGCAGGCAGTCGCCAATGCTCATGTTCGCCGCACGCCGTAGCTGGGACAAGGTAACGGACATCATCAGCGGCGAACGCTTGCGTATGATTTCCAAAGTTTTGGCAGCAAACTCGCCGGCGTCTGCTGACAAAGAAGCCATCAGAGCCGGGATCGAATCGGCTGAAAAATGACGCTCGATGGCTTCCCGTGCTGCGGCAAGCCGGCTGGTCGTCGGATCGGCCTGCGCCGCGAACGGGGTGGCAAAGGCGGTGATCGCATGGCGCAGATCGGCCCCGGAAGATGCCAGCACCAGGGACTGCAGAGCCGGCAGTTCGGCAGCAGGTACAAACACATCAGCAAGCCCGGCATACAGTGCATCAGCGGCAGCGATCATGTCGCCGGTCACGCCGAGATAGGTGCCCAGTTGTCCGTTGGCGCGCGACAAAAAGTGTCCGCCACCGACATCCGGGAAAAGTCCGATTCCGACCTCAGGCATGGCCATTTTCGTGCGCTCGGTAACGACCCGGATTCTCGCTGCTGGGCCTGCCTGAGCGATACCCATGCCGCCCCCCATCACCACGCCATCCATCAGCGCAATGTAGGGTTTGGGGTAATGGTGAATCAGGTGATTGAGCGCGTATTCCTCGGTGAAAAAGTCCTCGATCAGTGCTGCGCCTTCGCTGGCGGTCGCCTTGCCCTTTTGATAGAAAAACCGGATATCGCCGCCCGCGCAGTAGGCTTTCTCGCTACTACTGCGCACCATCACCTGATGAATGTCCGGTGCATCGCGCCAGGCCAGCAAAGCGTGGGTCATGACGCGCACCATGTCCAGCGTGAGTGAATTCAGGGCGTTTGCGCGGTTTAGCGTGATGATGCCGGTGTGACCGCTGACTTCGGTCAAAACAAGAGCGTTCATGGGATGGGGCAGGCTGATGAAATAAAGAAAGACACGAGTTTATCGGGAATTG
>JBILCO010000209.1:0-4331 GCA_044353075.1 Burkholderiaceae bacterium | reverse complement strand
TCCGCAAGCGACCTTGCATGGCATTGAATGGAGCTGGCCCTTGCGCGCGCTGACCGCCGTGCTGTGCCCCTGGGCGCGTATCAGGCAGGGCGATATGTGGCGCGCAGACTGGTCGGCATATGACATGGTGTATCTGTTTCAGCGTCCGGAAACCATGCCGCGCGCAGTGGAAAAAGCATCGGCTGAACTGCGGCCGGGTGCCTGGCTGGTCAGTCTGGAGTTTCCTGCAAAAGAGTTGCAGCCAACCGTTGTGCTGCAGCACAAAGACGGCAAGCCTGTTTGGCTGTATCGCGCGCCGTTTCAGTCATAAAGCGAACACACGGGCTCCCGTTAGATTTCGATTTTCGTACCCAGTTCCACAACACGATTCGGTGGGATACGGAAAAAATCCGAAGGTTTAGCCGCGTTTTGCATCATCCAGGCGAACAAGCGCTCACGCCACAGCGCCATGCCCGGCAAATTGCTGGGAACGATCGTATCGCGCGCGAGAAAAAACGAGGTATCCGACAGCGACAGCGTCAGATCATGCTGCTGCTCCAGCAGCGTCAGCACGACATTGATATCGGGTGTCTCCTTGAAGCCATGCACTGCGCGCACGACAAAGATGTTGCTGCCCAGCTCGCTCACCGTCAGTCGCTCTTCGTCCCTGACATAAGGCACATCCCAGATCGAGAGCTTCAGAAAAATGACCCGCTCGTGCAGCACACGGTTGTGCTTGAGATTGTGCAGTAGCGCGACCGGCACGAAATCAATGTGCGCTGTCAGAAAAACGGCCGTGCCTTCGACGCGATGCGGCGGATGCGCAAGCAGCGAATGCACGAAATCGGGCAGCTGAACCGATTCATTGACGACCCGATCACGCAGCAAACGCCGGCCTTTGTACCAGGTCGTCAGCATCACAAAACAGATCGCACCCAGCATCAGTGGATACCAACCGCCGTCTTTGATTTTGATGATGTTCGCCGTCCAGAAAGCGAAATCGACAATAAAAAATACAGCCACCATGAACGCGACCAGCAGCGGATGAATTTTCCATTCCTTGTACATCACCACCGCCAGCAGGCTGGTCGTAATCAGCATGGTGGTCGTCACCGAAATGCCATAGGCTGCGGCCAGATTGCCGGACTCGCGAAACTGAATCACGGTAAAAATGACCAGCACCAGCAACAGCCAGTTCACCATCGGCATGTAAATCTGGCCGCGTTCGGTGTCTGATGTGTGAAGAATCTGCATGCGTGGCAAAAAGCCGAGCAGGATGCCCTGATTCGCCAGCGAGAACGCGCCGGAGATGACCGCTTGCGAAGCGATGACGGTGGCGAGGGTCGCCAGACCGATCATGGGCCAGAGTGCCCAGGCTGGCAGCATCAGAAAAAACGGATTGTCGGCAGCAGCAGGCTGGGAGAGCAGCAGTGCACCTTGTCCGAAATAATTCATCAGCAGCGCCGGCAGTGCGACCAGTAACCAGGCCAGTCGTACCGGTTTGCGCCCGAAGTGTCCCATGTCGAGATACAGGGCCTCGACGCCGGTGACCACCAGCACCACCGAACCCATCACGATATACGCCTGCAGCGTGTGCTCGCGAATGAAGTCCGCGGCGTAGAGGGGATTAACAGCGTGCAGGACACCGGGGTTGTCGAGGATATTCATGATCCCGAAGCCCGCCAGTGCAGTAAACCAGAGCACCATCACCGGTCCGAACAGACGGGCAACGGCAGCGGTGCCGTAGCGTTGTATCAGGAAAAGACCCGTGACAATCAGCAGGGTGATGGGTATCACGAAGCGCTTCATGTCCGGGTGGACTACCTCCAGCCCCTCGACCGCCGAGAGGACTGAGATGGCTGGTGTGATCACCGATTCGCCCAGCAGCATGCACGCACCCAGCGCGCCCAGCATCAGCAGTACGACATAGCGTTTGCGTTCGCTTCTGACCGATCGCAGCGCCAGTGCCATCAGCGACAGTACGCCGCCTTCACCCTGATTGTCGGCACGCAGCACGAACGCAACGTATTTGAGTGTGACCACCAGTAGCAAGGCCCAGAAGATCATCGAGATGATGCCCAGTACTGCACCTTCGGAAAACGGGATGCCGTGATTTGGGCTGAAACATTCTTTCAGCGCATAGAGCGGGCTGGTGCCGATATCGCCGAATACCACGCCAATCGCCGCGAGTACAAGAACGGGCAGGGGTGCGTGCTGGTGACCGTCGCCGCCCGAAATGTTGACGGGCCGCATGACAGAGGATTGCGAAAACTCGGGGTTACTGATCGACAAGGGGCGTTCCTGATTTTTTTAGCGCAATACGCGTTGCAAATCGGTTGTTACGGAAGTGGCCGCGTCACTACCACGGCGCCGCGCAACTGACCCGCACTGTAACCTGTGGCCTGATCGTGCGGATACTCGATGCGAATTTTTTCAGCCAGCGAGGCCGGCATGTCTTGTGACGAACCGTGGCAGCTCAGACATTGCGGCTGCACGGCGATGGCTTTGGCATATCGCAACTCGCGCTTGCCATGGGCGGTATCGGCCACTTGCCAGTACTCGATATCGGCCGGCTTTTCGCCTTTTGCCAGACGGGCCTCGAATCGGGTGAGTGCTTCTGTTTGCCAGGTATTGGGTACGCCCATGCTCTGGTTGCGTACCCGGGTGCCGATTCGCGTGACGCGGGCATCATTGGCCGCGGAAAGTTGTCGCGCTATCGCGGGTGCTGCTTCTTTGCATACGCTGACCGCCGCCTCGGGTCCCTCGGTCGCGAGCGCTGTCTTGAGCTTCTGGCCCAGCTGGCCCAGCAGGTCGCCGGCGATGGCGCGCGTGGACTGTACGAAGCTGGCGTCGATGTCGGACGGGGGGGTACTCTGGGCCTGGGCTACGCCAGCCGCCAGCCAGAAAAGAAGGGCGGGGGTGCGGCGATCGATAAAGTGTCTGAAACAATTCATGGCGGACTCCGGTTCAGCCGAAGATTATAGTCCCCGACCGGCCCGATTGCAGCTAAGAAGCGCTGATTGAACTCTTATTCAGCATTTCCCTGATCCTGCGTGCTTCACGGCATTCCGCTGGCCTGCGGCCGCCCAGGCACCGTCCGGCACGCAATTCTTCCTTCGGTAAATCCAAATTGTCCGTCTGCTCCGGCTGTCGGAGAATAGGGCTTCCCTGATTTTTACTTGCGTGCCCCATGCCGACCGATGCCCCCGATAGTGATCACCTCAGTCAGTGGGTTGGTCGCACTGAGGTTCTGAATGATCTGATCGATAGCGGCAAGGCCCAGGCCCTGTCGGCGACACTGGACTGGCCTGCGCCGCCTGTGGAGGCGCTGCCGCCTTTGTGGCACTGGATGTATTTCTGGGCTATGAGCCCGGCGTCGCAAATCGGCCCCGACGGACATCCTCAGCGGGGTGGTTTCCTGCCCCCGGTAACGCTGCCACGTCGCATGTGGGCGGGCAGCCGGGTTCGCTTTCTTGCGCCTCTGCCGATCGGCGCTGCGGCATCGCGCACCTCAACAATCAGAGCAGTGAATGTCAAGCAGGGCAAATCCGGCCCGCTGGTCTTCGTCACGGTGGTACACGAGATCGCGGTGAATGGCGCGCCCGTCATTCACGAAGAGCACGACATTGTTTACCGCGAGCCGCCACAAGCCGGTGATCCGCCGGCGCCTGCGAAGCCGGCACCTGCCAATGCGCAATGGTCCCAGCAGATCGTGCCCGACCCGGTGCTGCTGTTCCGTTATTCCGCACTGACCTTCAATGGTCACCGCATTCATTACGACCGCAGTTATGTGACAGAGGTGGAAGGCTATCCGGGTCTGATCGTGCACGGACCGCTGATAGCCACCTTGCTGATCGGCCTGATCGGACATGAATTGCCCGATCGTGTGATTCGTTCTTTCGCTTTCCGCGCTGTGAGTCCCTTGTTCGATACCGAACCTTTCAGCGTGCACGGCCGACTGGAGGATGACGGCCACAGCGTCACGTTATGGGCTGCGAATGCGCGCGGCGAGCTGGCCATGCAAGCCGAGGCAAGTCTGGCATGATCTCGGCTGGCCGCCCTCTGAATACCCCCTGATACCCGCAAAGGAGACACCATGCGTCCGCTGGACGGAATCACCGTCATCACACTCGAACACGCGATTGCCGCGCCATTTTGTACGCGTCAGCTCGCCGATCTCGGCGCACGCGTGATTAAGGTCGAGCGCCCCGGCGTCGGCGATTTCGCGCGCGCTTACGATGATCGCGTCAAAGGCATGGCATCGCATTTTGTGTGGGTGAACCGTTCCAAGGAAAGCCTGTCGCTGGATGTCAAACATCCTGAGGCGAGCGTCATACTCGATCGCCTGCTGG